>DATJSI010000035.1 GCA_035504215.1 Mycobacteriales bacterium | reverse complement strand
TGCCGCTCGTGCGTGGCCGCAGCGCCCGCACGACGGCGGTCCAGGCGGCATCGAGCTTGGCGGCCGGCTCGGGAGCGCGCTGCCCGCGGACGCGGTACGGCTGCTCGACCCGCGCCACGCGCCAGCCGTCGGCGACCAGCGCATTCGTCACGGCGACCAGGTCAGGAGCCGAAACCCCGCCACCCGCGCCGTGACCGAGAACGGCCAGCCGGCGGCCGGCGCGACCCTTCGGCTCTGACAGGTGTGCGCGCGCCGGCCCGCTCGGTGTGTCGATCTCGCGGATCTCCGGCGCCGGAGCCATCCGAACATGCTGGCAGAGCAGACCCGCGCCGGTGGCCGATGCGAGGATTTGGCGGTGCGATCACCGCGGCAGCCACCGGCCTGGGGAGCCGGGCGCTGAGCCGGCGTCAGGTGGACGACGAGGACCTGCTCGGTCGGCAGGGTCGCGGCTCCCGCCCGCGCAGCCGGCTGCGGCCGCGGCACGACGATGCGGTCAGTGCCCGCGTCGTAAGCGTGGATCGCGGACGTTACGGCGTCCTGCTCGACAGCGACGAGACCCTGGTGGTCGCGATGCGGGCGCGCGAGCTCGGGCGGCGCGCGGTGGTCGTGGGCGATGCGGTCGACATCGTCGGCGACCGATCCGGTGGACCCGATGCCCTGGCCCGGATCGTGCGCATCGCCGAGCGCCGGTCCGTGCTTCGACGCAGCGCGGACGACGCCGACCCGGTTGAGCGGGTGTTGGTCGCGAACGCCGACCAGATGGTGGTCGTGTGCGCCGCCGCCAACCCCGAGCCGCAGCCGCGGCTGGTCGACCGGTGCCTGGTAGCGGCGTACGACGCGGAGATCGATCCGGTGCTCTGCATCACGAAGTCCGACGTCGCTGCGCCGGACGCGCTCGTGGCGACGTACACGCTCGTCGGTGTGCCGATCGTGGTCAGCGGGCGCCCCGGCTTCGCCGCGGCGGTCGAGGAGCTACGCGCCCGGCTGCACGAGCGGGTGACCGTTCTGGTCGGATCGTCGGGCGTCGGCAAGTCGACGCTGGTGAACGCGCTCGTGCCGGACGCGACCCAGCGGATCGGCGAGGTGAGCGAGCGCACCGGAAAGGGCCAGCACACGACGACGGCGGCGGTCGCGTTGCCGTTGCCCGGCGGTGGCTGGGTGATCGACACACCGGGCATCCGCTCGTTCGGGCTTGCGCATGTCAGTCGCGCCCGGCTCGTGTCGTGCTTCCCGGATCTCGTCGGCGGCACCGAGTTCTGCCCGACCGACTGTGACCATCTCGATCCCGAGGTCTGCGAGCTCGATGCCTGGGTAGAGAGCGGGCACGCGGCGCCCGAACGGCTCGACTCGATGCGGCGCCTGCTCGTCACCCGAGACGCGACCTGACGCGAATGCCGGAGCCACCGCTGTGACCCAACTCGAACGCGAGGCGCACGACGCCGCCGCGCCCGAGCCCACGGTCCGGGCACGGTGGTCGCCTTGGCCGGCTCGGGCAGTCCGGCACTGGGCGTTCCTGCTCGTGCTCGCCTTCGGTACGGCGCTACGAGTCCTGGCCTGGGTCGCCTATCAGCCGGCGTTGTTCTACCCGGACTCGGTGAACTACCTCGCGAACACCCATCGGGTTCCGAACGTCGCGTGGCATCCGCCCGGCTATCCGTGGTTCCTCGACGCGGTGCTGATCGACCGGCACCTCGCGGTCGTCACCGCCGTACATCACCTTCTTCTGCTCGGCGACGGAGTCCTGCTCTACCTGCTGCTGCTGCGACTCGGGTGCGGTCGAGTCGTCGCAACCTTGGCCACTGCGCCGATCCTGCTCGACGCCTACCAGGTGCAGATCGAGCAGTACATCCTCTCCGAGGCGCCGTTCGAGACCTTGCTGGTCCTCGCGGTCGTGGCCGCTCTTTGGCCCGGTCGCGAGGCCGGCCGTCGGCCGGCCGGCTTGCTTCGGACCGCTGCGGTGTCGGCGTGTGTCGGGCTGGCCGTTCTCGTCCGGCTGGACGCGATCGCGCTCGTCCTTCCACTCCTCGGTTGGGTGGTGTGGAGCCAGTGGCCGCGCGGCTGGCGGTGGACGATGAGCGCGCTGACGGCGCTGGTCGTCGCGCTGGCGATGCCGGTCGGGGTCGTCATGGGACTGCGCAGCTCGACCGGCGGCGGTGCGTCGATTACAGGCAGCGCTCCGATCTGGCTCTACGCGAGGGTTGCGGGATTCGCCAACTGCACGGTCGACGCGATGCCGCCGAGCCTGTGGCAGATGTGCCCGACCGGGTCACCCGGCTCGCGTCCGGGGCCGGTGTGGTTCCAGGACTCGCCGTCGTCACCGGTCTGGGTCTATCTGCGCGCACACCCGGGTCACACGCGCGACGTCGAGGCCTTCGCCCGCCGGGTGATCCGGCATCAACCACTCGACTACGCCCACGCCGTGGTGACGGACTTCGCGCAACAGTTCCGCCCGACCCGCGCGCAGACGCCGGGCGGCCCCGAGGTGCGCTCGTGGCAGTTCCGGCTGACCCTCGCGCCGGTCGATCCGACCAAGCCGGTTGCCCAGAACGTGGTCGACGCATTCGGCACCGGCAGCGCGCGCATCGACGTCGGCGTGGCCCGATTCCTCCGCGCCTACCAGCGCTTCGGCTACCTGCCGGGACCGGTCAGCGCAGCGCTCCTTGCGCTCAGCGTGATCGCCCTCGTCGTACGACGCCGGCACCCGCTCGCGCCTGCGGTGCTGCTGGTAGCCGGCTTCGCCGTACTGACCGTGCTGACCGCGACCGCCACCGTGCTCTTCTCGTGGCGCTACATGCTGCCGACCCTCGCGCTCTATCCCGTCGCGGGCGCAATGGCCTGGACAATGCTCCGCCGCCCGAACCGTGAACCGTCCGGGGCGCTGGAGCACCCGTAACGGTTCACACAGCCGCAACCGTCAGACGGTGGCGCCTACCGCGATCGTCTCGTCGACCTCGGCGACCCGCGCCGCCAGGTCGGACTTCTCGCGGTCGATCAGCTCGGCCTGGTCCTCGTCGGCCTTCATCAGCTGCTCGAGGTCGACCTTGGACATGTCGAGCACGCCCATCTGCGCGTAGCAGTTCTGCACCTTCTCGCCCCACAGGCCGATGTCCTTGACGCACGGCACGATCCGGCTGAACAGCAGCGACCGGAAGATCTGCTGGAACTCCGAGTGTTCGGAGATCTCGGCGCACTCCTTGACCGGCATGCCGAGCGCTTCGTAGACCTCGATGCCGAGGAAGCGGTTGCGCATGAGCCAGCACCCCTCGACCACGAAGTCCTCGCGCTCGCCGCGTTCCTTGTCGGACAGCTCCTTGTAGGCATCGCGCAGCGCGAGCCGGCCGAAGGCAACGTGGCGGGCCTCGTCCTGCATCACGTAGGCAAGCAGCTGCTTCGCAAGCGGGTTCTCGGCCATGTCGCGAAGTACGCCGAACGCGGCCAGCGCAAGGCCCTCGATCAGAACCTGCATCCCGAGGTAGGCGTAGTCCCACTCCTTCGCCTCGAGCGCGTCCTGCAGCAGCGACGCGAGGTCGGTGTTCATGGGAAAGACGGTGCCGACCTTCTCCTGCAGGAACCGGCTGAACGTCTCGACGTGCCGGGCCTCGTCCATCACCTGGGTGGCGCCGTAGAACTTGGCGTCGTTGTCGGGCACCGTCTCGACGATCCGCGCCGCGGTGATCATCGCGCCCTGCTCACCGTGCAGGAACTGGCTCCACGTCCACGACGCCTGGTGGTGGGTGAAGTTGTCGCGCTCCTTCTGGCTCATCTTGTTCCAGATATCGGTGCCCGCGAAGGGGTTGTACATCTCGGGCAGGCCGACCGGGTTGTTGGGATCGACCTCGATCGACCAGTCGATCCGCTTGGTCGAGTCCCACTGCTTATCCTTGCCTTTCTGGTACAGCGACAGCAGCCGGTCGCGGCCATCGTCGTACTCCCAGCTGAACCTGGCCGAGCCGTGAGCCGGCACGTCCCACGTCGTCGTCACGTCCGTGGGGATCGCGTACTTGTCGCGTGTGCTCATTGGTACGACGCACCCTTCATCAGCAGTCGTTCGACCAGCAGGGACAACCGGGCGGCGATGGCCTCGGCGGAGCCGTCGGGGCCGTCGCTCGGGAGGACGAGGTAGGACACCGTGAGCCGGGCGACCGTCTCGGCGGCGAGCGCGACGTCGGCCGGGTCGATCTCCGGCCACTGGGCGCGCCAGTAGGTCTCGATGTTCTGGCGCGCCGCGGCGATGATCGCGTCGCCGCGGGTGGTGAGGAACGGCAGCAGCTCGCTGGTGTCGTCGGTCAGGACCGCCTTGAGCAGCGGGTTGTCCGACGCCTCGCGGATCGTCCACTCCGTTGCCGCCGCGACCGCGTCTCCGGGCCGAGTCGGGTTCACGTCCTCGAGGAAGCGGTTGGTGCCATCGATGAAACGTTGCGCCTCGCGCATCGCCAATGCCTGGGCGAGCGCATCCTTCGAGCCGAACTCGTTGTAGAGCGTCTGCCGCGAGACGCCGGCAGCGGCAGCGACGTCCACCATCCGCGCGGTCTGCCAGCCACCAGCGACCACGACGTCGTACGCCGCGTCGAGCAGCGCGTCCCTCGTACTCCGGCTGTCGGAGCCGCGGATCTCGGCCATTGCGGCGATTCTTTACACGAAGGGTGCCCGTGTCAACCACCGATAGGGTGACGCGGTGACCGACTGGGCCGGGGACCTCGAGTTCGCGCACGCCCTGGCCGACGCCGCCGACGTCCTCTCGATGGCGCGCTTCCACTCCGACGACCTCGTCGTGGAGAGCAAGCCCGACCTCACCCCGGTGACCGATGCCGACCGCGCGGTGGAACGCGAGCTGCGCGAGCAACTCGAGCGCGAACGGCCGGGAGATGCCGTGCTCGGCGAGGAGTACGGCGACACCGGGGACGGCTCGCGGCGTTGGGTTCTCGACCCGATCGACGGGACCAAGAACTACGTCCGCGGCGTGCCCGTCTGGTCGACGTTGATCGCGTTGCAGCAGGACGAGCGAACGGTCGTCGGCGTGGTGTCGGCACCAGCGCTCGGCCGGCGCTGGTGGGCCGCCGAAGGTGCTGGCGCCTGGACCGGTAGCTCGGTCCGCGACGCGCGCGCCTGCCACGTGTCGAAGGTCAGCGCGCTCTCCGACGCCTACCTCGCCTACAGCTCGCTGTTCGGCTGGGAACGGCGGGACCGGCTGCCGCAGTTCATCGACCTGTTGCGCACGGTCTGGCGGACCCGTGGTTTCGGCGACTTCTGGCAGCACATGATGGTGGCCGAGGGTGTCGTGGACGTCTCGTGCGAGCCCGAGGTCTACCTCTGGGACCTCGCTCCGCTGCAGATCGTGGTGAGCGAGGCCGGCGGGCGGTTCAGCGATTTGTCAGGTGTCGACCGCACCGACGGCGGCAGCGTGGTGTGCAGCAACGGGTTGCTGCACGACGCCGTGCTGGAGGCCATCGGAACGACGTCGGGACCGGCCGCCTAGCCACGCATCGATTCGCGGAGCAAGCGCGAGCGCGGCCGCGTCGAAGAAGCCGTAGCCGCCCGCAGCACCCGACGGCGGGTTGCCCATCGGGATCCAGTGCAGGATCGGGTCGCGCACCTGCCAGGTCCAGATTCCGAGATGTGTTCCGAGCAGCTCGAGGTAGGTCACGATCACGAACGCGCCGACGAAAACGGTCGGCTGCCGGCCGCGGAGCAGGAAGGCGATCAGGCAGCCGAACCACAACGCGCCGAGGACGTCCTCTCGCCCGGAGACGAACAAGCCCCATGCGGCGTACCCGCCGGACAGGACGATCGTCAGCGGGATGAGCAGCCTGCGGTGCGTTGTCACGAACGATGCGCGACCGATCGACAGCGCAGCTAGGTAGACCAGGCCGTGGCCGGGCGGCACGAACCACGGCACGTTGTGCAGCCGGTAGACGTAGACGTGCAGGCCGTAGGAGAACGTGTACTCGATGAGGGTCGCGAACGCGACCACCACACCGACTTGGGCGCGGATCCGCACCGGCTCCCGGGACAAGAGCGCGAGCAAGACGAGCCAGGTCCCGATGCCGAGCAAACGCTGCTGGGCATCCGATGCACCATGACCGCCGAGGCCGTGGTCGAGCAGAAGCACGGCCGTGATCCAGACGAAGACCGCCACGACGTTTCGAGCATTGGGATGGCCGCCGGTACGCCGAACCGCCGGCGTCGTAGCGACCTGTGTCACCCGACCAGTATCAGTCGTGCCAGGCGCGGGTGATGCCGTCCGGGTAGGTCAGCTCACGGATGACCCGTGCCGGATTGCCTCCCACGAGCGTGTCGTCAGGGACGTCGTGGGTGACGACCGCGCCGGCGGCGACGAGCACTCGGGAGCCGATCGTCACACCGGGCAGGATGATCGCGCGCGCCCCGATCCAGGTGCCGTTGCCGATCCGGATCGGCGCCTCGCGCACCGGCCGGCCCTCGACGCCATGACTATCGCTGTCCGTGAGATACGCCTCGTTCGCGATCGCGACGTCGTCGCCGATGGTGATCTCGTGCACGCACGACACGAACACGCCGTTGTTGAGGAACACCCGGTCACCGATCCGCAGCCGGCCCCAGCCGGTGACCAAAGTACGGCGATGCGTGGACCAGATCTTGAAGTGGTCGCCGATGACGAGGTCCGAGGCGTCGACGGTCGGGCGGCCGAGCACGGTCGGCTGCGCACCCACCGACGTGCAGTGCCGCAGGTGCCACTCGGCGGCCGCCCGCTGGCGGCCGTACGCCCAGTAGAAACGCGCCTCGATCGCGCGCCGGCGCGCCTGGGCCCCGAGGTCCCCCACGCGCGGAAACGCTAGCGGGCTGCGTCCACGACTTCGAGCACCGGCTCGGCCTCGGGTTCGGTCATCGGCAGGGCGGCCAACCGAGCTTGTTCGGCGCGGCGCAGCCGGCGGAGCACGAGCCAGCCCATGATGGCCGCGACCCCGCAGGCAAGGGCGCCGAGACCGACGCCCCACCTCGGTCCGACGTACTGGGAAACCGCTCCCGCGACCGGGCCACCGATCGGCGTCGAGCCGAGGAACGCCACCGCCCACAAGGCGATGACGCGACCGCGCATCTGCGGCGCCGCGGTCAGCTGCAGAGTGCTGTTGCCCTTCGACAGGAAGGTGACGCTGGCGGCACCCACGGCCGCGAGCGCAACCAGCTCGATCGCCAGGTTCGGCGCGAGCGCGGCGATCGTCATCACAACCGTGAACACCGCGCACGACCGGGTCAGCGACCGAAGGCCGGTCTTCCCGCGGTTCGCGGCGTACAGACCGCCGATGATCGCGCCCACACCCATCGCCGCGGTCATGAAGCCGTAGGCACGCGACCCGCCGTGGAACGCCCGGGTCGCCATGACCGGCAGCGTGACCTGGAACTCGTACGCGAGGCAGCCGACCACCGCCATCATCAGCAGCGGAACCAGCAGGCTGACCTCACCGCGGACATAACGGAGGCCTTCGCGCAGCTGGCCCGGAGACCTTTCGGCGGGCTTCGTGGGCGTGAGCGTCGCGGTGTTCATCCGGACCAACGACGTGACGACCGCAACGAAGCTGGCGGCGTTGACCAGGAAGCAGACGCCGTAACCGCCCGCCGCGATGATGATGCCGGCCACCGCCGGACCGACCGCGCGCGCGACGTTGACGAGCACCGAGTTGAGAGAGACCGCGTTGCGCAGATGCTTCGAGCCGACCATCTCGAGCACGAAGCTCTGCCGGGCCGGGTTCTCGAACGTGTTGTTGAGGCCGAGGATCACCGCGAGCACACCGATCTGCCACAGCGTGATCACGTGCGTCAGCGTGAGGATCCCGAAGACCAGCGCCTGCACGCCCATCAAGGACTGCAGCACGATCATCAGCCGGCGCTTGTCGACGCGGTCCGCGACCACCCCGCCGTACGGCCCGAGCAGCAGGACCGGCAGCGTCTGCAGCGCGACGACCAGGCCGACGTCGAAGCCGGAATGAGTGATGTGCAGCACCAGGAAGGACTGCGCGATGGTCTGCATCCAGGTGCCGACCAGCGAGATTGCCTGGCCGCCGAAGTAGAGCCGGTAGTTGGGGTTCGCGAGGGACGCGAAGGTTTCGTGGCTCAGCCGCTTGATCCGGGTCACGAGCTCGTTCCGTCTCGGCGGCCGAGCTCGTGGGTCAGCGCCTCCAGCGCCGGCAACGCCGCCTCGACCGCTGCGACATCGGCGGCGTTCAGCCGCTCCAGGCCGTCGAGGAGCACGCGGCCGCGCTCGGCGCGCAGCTTGTCATGGGTACGACGACCGGTCGCGGTGGCTTCCAGCAACCCGGCCCGCCGGTCGTCGGGGTCGGGCCGGCGACGAACCAGGCCGGCTTCGTCCAGCGCTGCCACGATCCGGCTCAGCATGGTGGGGTTCATCCGCTCGATCTCGGCGAGCTCGGACAGCCGCAGCGGGCCGCTGCGGACGATGACGCCAAGCGCCGAGAGCTGCGCCGGGGTCAGGCCCGAGCCGCGGGCCAAGGCGTTGAACCGGCGGCTGAGCTTCCCGACCACCGCGCGCAGCCGGGCCGGGGTCTCGGCATCCACTCGGGTGGAGGTCAGGGCTTCCGGCATGCCTCCATCATAGATAGTTGCCTGCTGGCATGCAAATTATCGGCAGCAACCCTGAAGGCTCGAGCTCGCGCCCCGGGCCGGCCGAGCGATCCCCACCGAATCCTCGCCCGGCGTAAGGTGCTCGCGTGGATCATGCCGAGCGGCTCGCGGCCTATCACGAGCGCGTCGAAGCGCTGCAGGCGGCGCTGGTGAGCCTGCCGACGGATGCGCCGGTCCGGCTTCAGAAGCAACGCAGAACATCGAACCTGTTCCGGCCCCGCGACGGCGCCCACCGCGCGCTGGCAGCCGACGGGTTCAGCGGGGTGCTTCACGTCGACACGGCGAACCACACCGCGGACGTGCTCGCGATGACGACGTACGAGGACCTGGTCGCGGCGACGCTCCCCTACGGACTGATCCCGCTGGTCGTCCCTCAGCTGAAGACGATCACCATCGGTGGCGCCGTGACGGGGCTCGGCATCGAGTCGAGCTCGTTCCGCAACGGGCTGCCGCACGAGTCGGTGCTGGAGATGGACGTCCTCACCGGCGATGGGCGGGTCGTGACGGCCACGCCGGACAACGAGCACCGCGACCTGTTCTACGGCTTCCCGAACTCCTACGGAACCCTCGGCTACGCGCTCCGGCTGACGATCGAGCTGGAACAGGTCACGCCGTACGTCCATCTCCGGCACCTGCGCTTCGACACGGTCGAGGAGTGCGCAGCGACCATTCGGATGGTCTGCAGGGACCGGCAATGGGGCACCGAGGCGGTGGACTTCGTGGATGGCACCTGGTTCTCGCCGACCGAGTGCTACCTCACCCTGGGCTCCTACGCCGGCTCCGCGCCGTACACGTCGAGCTACACCGGCCAGCAGGTCTACTACCGCTCGATCCAGCAGCGCGACGAGGACTGGCTCACCATCCACGACTACTTGTGGCGCTGGGACACCGACTGGTTCTGGTGCTCCCGTGCGTTCGGTGCACAGAACCCGCGCCTGCGCCGGGTCTGGCCGAGCCGGTGGCGGCGATCCGACGTCTACTGGAAGATCATCGCGCTCGAGGACCGCTACCACCTCAAGTCGCGGCTCGACGCCCGCAACGGGAAGCCGGCCGAGGAGCGCGTGATCCAGGACGTCGAGGTGTCGGTCGACCGGCTGGCCGACTTCGTCGACTTCCTCGACGCCCGGACCGGGATCGAGCCGGTGTGGTTCTGCCCGCTGCGCCAGCGCGACCCGGCCGCGCGCTGGGACCTCTACGCGCTCGACCCGTCGACGCTCTACGTGAACGTCGGGTTCTGGTCGACGGCGCCGCTCCCGTCCGGCGAGCAGGACGGCTACCACAACCGGGCGATCGAGCAGAAGGTCGCCGAGCTCGGTGGGCGAAAGTCGTTGTATTCCACCGCTTTCTACCCCGAAGACGAGTTTTGGGCGACGTACGGCGGAGAGACCTACGCGCTGCTGAAAAAGACGTATGACCCCAACCGGCGGTTGCTCGACCTCTACGCGAAGGCGGTCCAACGTCGGTAGCGTGTGGTGTCCGCACGTTCAACCCGGGGAGAGGTCATGGCGCGCAAGCCGATCGCACAGGTCGTCTCGGACGCACTCGGACATCCGGACCTGAGCATCACGGCGTACGACGGGAGCACGGCCGGTCCGTCCGACGCGCCGATCCACACCCGGCTGAACTCCCCGGCAGCGCTGTCCTACCTGATTACCGCGCCTAGCTCGCTCGGCCTCGCGCGAGCCTTCATCAGCGGCGAGATGGAGATCGACGGCGACCTCTACGAGGCGCTCTCGATGCTCTGGAGCGACCGGATCGGGCGGCTGTCGTGGCTCGACCGGCTCGACGTGCTGCGCAACCTCGACCCGCAGGCGATCCGCTGGGTCGAGCCACCGGCCGAGGAGTACGGCGCGCGCCGGCTGCAGTACGGCTTCCGGCACTCCAAGTCCCGCGACGCAGAGGCGATCAGCCACCACTACGACGTCTCGAACACCTTCTACGAGTGGGTGCTCGGCCCGTCGATGACCTACACCTGCGCGTGCTACCCGACCGAGGACGCGACGCTCGAACAAGCGCAGGAGCACAAGTACGACCTGGTCGCGCGCAAGCTCGGTCTTCAGCCGGGCATGCGCCTGCTCGACGTGGGCTGCGGCTGGGGCGGCATGGTGCGGCACGCCGCGAAGCACTACGGCGTCAAGGCGATCGGCGTGACGCTGTCGCGCCAGCAGGCCGAGTGGGGCGAGAAGGCGATCGCGGAGGACGGCCTCGGCGATGTCGCCGAGGTGCGGCACTGCGACTACCGCGACGTCATCGAGAACAACTTCGACGCGGTGTCATCGATCGGGCTGACCGAGCACATCGGGGCGCGCAACCTCGGCTCGTACTTCCGGTTCCTGCGCTCGAAGCTGCGCCCACAGGGCCGGCTGCTCAACCACTGCATCACCCGGCCGACGACGACCGAGCCCGTGCACATCCGCGGCTTCATCGACCGGTACGTCTTCCCGGACGGAGAGCTCGAAGGCGTCGGCCGGATCATCTCGGCGATGCAGGACAACGGACTCGAGGTGCGGCACGAGGAGAACCTGCGCGAGCACTACGCGCGGACCCTGCACGGCTGGTGCGACAACCTGACCGCGAACTGGGACGAGGCCGTGCGAGAGGTCGGACTCGGCCGGGCCAAGGTCTGGGCGCTGTACATGGCCGGGTCGCGCCTCGGCTTCGAGCGGCGCACGATCGAGCTGCATCAGGTGCTCGGCGTACGCGTCGATGACGACGGCGGCTCCGGGATGCCGCTCCGCCCCGACTGGGGCGTATGAGCACAGCCCCGACTGGGGCGTTTAGATCCCGATCCGGTGCTGGGCGTGCAGGTCGCTCGGCCACCAGTTCCAGCGGCCGAGGATCGCGACCGTTGACGGCACGAGCAGCGTGCGCACCAGGAACGTGTCCATCAGGATGCCGATCGACAGGCCCGCACCGAGGTCGGTGAACTGCTGTCCACCGGGAGTCTGGGTGCCGACGACCGCGAACACCGCGAACGTGCCGGCCAGCACCAGCCCGGCGCTGGTGACCGTGGATCCGGTCGCGCCGAGCGCTCGCTGCACCGCCTCGCGCAGTGGCAGGTCGTGCGCCTCCTCGCGGATCCGGGTCATGACCAGGATGTTGTAGTCCTCGCCGAGCGCGAGCAGGAACAGGAACATCAGGAACGGCAGCAGGAAGGTCAGCCCGTCGGTCCCCGCGATCTTCTGGAACACGATGACGCACAAGCCGAGCGCGGCGAGATAGGACAGCGCGACCGAGATGATCAGGTAGAGCGGCGCGACCAGGCTGCGCATCACCAGCGCGAGCAGGAAGCCGATCACGACGATCGCGATCGGGATCACCGTGCGCAGGTCGTGGTCCGACGTCGCCGAGATGTCGTACAACGCCGGCGCCTCGCCGCCGACCGCCGACTGCGAAGCGTGCACCTGGTCCCCGACGCTGGTGACCGCGCGCCGGATCGCGGGGACGGCCCGCAGCGCCTTGGTCGCGGCGGGATCACCCACGGTGAGGCTGGTCAGGTACTGGACCGTCTTACCGTCCGCGCTGACGTAGTTCGACTCGGCCCGATAGATCTGGTACTCCAGCTGGCTCATCGCCAAGCTCGCTGGTTTCAGCGGCGGAAGCTTGCGCGGGTCGCCGTTCGGAACAATGGCGGCGATCTGGCTGTGCAGCCTTTGGTACGCCGAAGCGCCGATCTGCGCACCGTTCGGGTTGGTCGGACCGGTCACCTCGTTGAAGACCGGCGCCGCGGCGAGCAACGACCGTGCTCGGTCGAGCTCCTGCGGGTTGGTCCAGACCGGCTGGTCGAAGCGGAAGATCACGTTCGTCGGGTTCGCCGCCGCCTTCGGGAAGTGAGCCGCGAGAACGTCGTCGCCGGCCCGAGCGTCCGTGCCCTTCGGCGCCGCGACCGTGTTGCCGAAGCCGGCAGGAACATACGCGGTAACCGCGATCGCCAGGCCCCCGAAGGCCACCACGCCGACCACCAGCGTGACGACCGGACGCGCCACGATCCGGCCGGCGACCCGGCCCCACAGCGGGGTACGACGCTCGGTCTCGGGCTTGAGCTTGACCGGCCAGAACACCGCCCGGCCGAACACCGCGAGCATTGCAGGCAGCAGGGTGAGGCCGGCGAGCAACATCAGGAAGATCGCGATCGCGAGCGGCGCGCCCAGGCTCGAGTAGATCCCGAACGTCGCCGCCAGCAGGCTCAGCAACGCGGCGATGACCGTGCCGGCGGAGAAGGTGATCGACTCGCCCACGCGCTCCACCGAACGCACGATCGCCTCTCGTGGCGGGAGTCCGGCTCGGGTCTCCTCGCGTACCCGGAAGATCAGGAACAGCGCATAGTCGGTGCCGGCACCGAGCACGAGGATGATCATCATGATCTGGGACAGCGAGGACACCTGCAGGCCCGCGTGCGTGAGCTCGGCAACGACCCGGCCGGCGAACTCACTGATCAGCAGCGCCGGAAGCAGCGTGATCAGCGGCGCGAGCGGAGATCGGAAGATGATGACCAGCAGGATCAGGATGAACACGACCGACAGCAGCTGCACGCGCGCCGCGGTGTTGCCCGACTTCGCTTCCTGGTCGACCTGGTCCGCAAGCTGTCCGGCCACGTTGGTCTGGACGTCGGGCGGCGCCCGAACACCGTGAATCGCCGTACGCAGGTCGTCGATCAGCGTCTTCGAGGGGCCGTCCTGGCCGAGGTTGATGTTCGACAACGTGAGGATCTGGTTGGCCACCCCGTCGGGCGAGATCCCGAGATCCCGCACCTGAGTGACGTGCGAGACCTTCTTGAGCGCCGCGATGAGCTGCAGGACATACGCGCCGTCCTGTGCAGTCAGCTGGCCCTGCGTGTTCGACACCACGACCGGGACCGGCGTGAGATTTGCGTTCTGCAGCGGCGACGCGAGCCGGCTGGCGACCTCGCTGGGAGAGCTCTTCGGCAAGAAGTCGGAGTTGTTCGCCTTCACCACGCTGTTGAGCGACGGGAAGGCAGCAAACGACCCGAAGATGAGCAGCAGCCAGACGACCAGGACCAGCCAACGGAACCGGACCACGAAGCGACCGAGCGCTGAGTAGGCGGCATGCATGCCGTCGAGAACCTCCGCTTGGGACCTAACGACCGGTGACGAGTGCCAGCACCGGGCAATCATTCTGGCCGGTCGAGGTGAACTGCGGGCAACCGACCCGCGGTCCGGTGGTCACGCTGTGGTAACAGCCGCCGCTTTCTGCAGCCCGAGCGCCTCGATCGAGTGCTCGCGCATCTTGTACTTCTGCACCTTGCCGGTGACGGTCATCGGGAACTCGCTCACGACCATGACGTATCGCGGGATCTTGAAGTGCGCGAGCCTGCCCTTGCAGAACTCGCGAACGTCCGCGTCGGTGAGGCTGGATCCCTCGCGTACGACGATCCACGCACACAGCTCTTCGCCGTACCGTTCGTCCGGAACACCGACCACCTGCACGTCCGCGATCGCCGGATGTGTGTAGAGGAACTCCTCGACCTCGCGCGGGTAGACGTTCTCGCCGCCGCGGATCACCATGTCCTTGATCCGGCCGACGATGTTGAGGTAGCCCTCGTCGTCCATCGTGGCGAGATCGCCGGTG
This sequence comes from Mycobacteriales bacterium, assembly GCA_035504215.1. NCBI lineage: Bacteria > Bacillati > Actinomycetota > Actinomycetes > Mycobacteriales > Mycobacteriales bacterium. The sequence goes on along the minus strand of DATJSI010000035.1, from coordinate 13,590 downwards.
TGCATCCATCGCGCGGCATCGATCACCTCCGCGGTGCGCTCCGGATCGGCCCAGTACCCGAGCATCACCGAGTAGCCCCGAGTGCACAGCTCGCCCGGCTCGCCCCGGTCGACCGTCAGGCCGGTCTCAGGATTGATCACCTTGACCTCGACGAACGGATGGACTCGACCCACCGTCGACACCCGCCGTTCGAGGTCGTCGTCCGCTCGCGTCTGCGTCGAGACCGGCGACGTCTCTGTCATGCCGTAGCAGATCGTCACCTCGTCCATGTGCATCTCGTTGACGACGCGCTTCATCACCTCGACCGGGCAGGGCGATCCCGCCATGATCCCGGTGCGAAGTGAGGTGAGGTCGTAGGTCGCGAAATCGCCGAGCGCAAGCTCGGCGATGAACATCGTCGGTACGCCGTACAGCGACGTGCATCGCTCGTCCTGCACGGCTCGCAGTGTCAGCACTGGATCAAAGCCGGGTGCCGGGATGACGATGCAGGCGCCGTGTGTCGTGACCGCGAGGTTGCCGAGCACCATTCCGAAGCAGTGGTAGAAGGGCACCGGGATGCAGACCCGGTCGGATTCGGTGTAGCGGCAGCCCTCGCCGATGAAGAAGCCGTTGTTGACGATGTTGTGGTGCGAGAGCGTCGCGCCTTTGGGAAAGCCGGTCGTGCCACTCGTGTACTGGATGTTGATCGGATCGTCCGGCGACAGCTCGGCCGACCTGGCCCGCACCGCATCGATGCCGGTGCCAGCAGCGAGACCCTCCCAATCGGGCGAGTCGAGACTGATCACCGTCTCCAGCGCCGGCAGCTCGGCACGGACCTCCTCGACCATGGCGAGGTAGTCCGAGCCCTTGAACTCCTTCGCACAGACGAGCCCGCGGCACCCGGACTGGTTCAACGCGTAGCCGAGCTCGTGGGTCCGGTACGCCGGGTTGATGTTCACGAGGATCACGCCGACCCGCGCGGTCGCGTACTGGGTCAGGACCCACTCGGAGCGGTTCGGCGCCCACATGCCGAGCCGGTCGCCCTTGGCGAGCCCCAGGTCGAGCAGGCCGGCTGCCAGCGCGTCGACCGCGGCGTCGAGCTCGCGATACGTCATGCGCAGGCCGGATGCGCAGTCGACCAGCGCCTCGGCGTCCGGGAACCGGGCCGCCGTCCTGGCCAGGTTGTCGCCGATCGTCTCCCCGATCAGCGGGCGGTCACTCGGCCCAGCGGCGTACGACGGTAGCGCGGTCATGTCCCAGACGATGCCACGCTGCGCCCGGCCGATCCATCCTTCTAGCGAGCCTCGCCGCTGTGCTTCGCGACCCGAAGGCTCGACTCATCGACCGCCTGAAACGCGCTGGCGGGGATGGTCTTGAGCTGCGCGATCATCGTATTCGACCACGCGTTGCTGGCCGCGCCCTGGAAGTACCACGGCGAGCCGTTGTCCGCGAGGATCAGCCCGAAGGTCTTCATCGCACGCAACACGACCTTGGTGTCGTGACTGAAGCCCTTGAGCGAGAAGCTCGCCTTGAGCCGGAACCGCGCACCCATCGGTGGATAGGCGAGGCTCTTCTTGCTCCCCGCCTCGTGCTCGGCCGGCCAGATGAAGTGCTCCGACGTCACCGGCGCGGTGAAGCGGATCGCGTGGTCGACGTAGCCGGCCTTGACCTCGCCGGGCCGCAGCAGGCCGGGCAAGATCGGGAGCCCCGCGGCGTCGGCCGAGGTCAGCCCGTTGGGACCCAGGTCGAGGCCAGGCTTGTAGCGCAGCTTGTTGCTGTCGAGATGCCAAACCGCACCGGAGCCGGCGGTCCAGCCTTTCTTGGTATGGCGGGTCAGCCAGGTCTCGTAGTCGACGCAGGTCGCCTTGTCGACGACGATCGCGTGCCGGTCGCCGCCGGCGTGCTTGCCGCCCTCGATCCGCGTGTCGCTACCGAGCGGGTAGCGCACGTGGTCGCTCTCGGAGGAGTACAGGAACTTCACGTGCACCTTCGGATGGTTCTTTCCGACGACCGTGATCGGAATCCCGTAGGGGACGGGCTGGGCGCCATACGACGGGCCGAAGTCGGGATGCAGCAGGTCGCCCCGGCCGATGTTCTTGACCCACTGCGCGCTGTGCTTGTTCACCGGCAGCTTGTCGATCGGCGTGTTCCAGACGTTGTTCGCCGGGAACACCGTGCACTTCGTGCCGGGCAGATGGCTCTGGTGCGTCGTGGCTGCGGTCGCAGTGGTCCGAGGCACCGAGCCGGCCGCAGGCGCGCCGGTCAGCGCCCCGGCGGCGACGAGGAGGGCCGAAGCGGCGGCTGTGGCGATTCCCATGAAACGCGTCATACCCGGGGTTATCGGCAGATCAAAACCCTCGTTTCACTGCCCGGCCACCACCTGCGTTGGCGCAGCGGCCTCGTCGATCGCGACATCTATGTTCGTCCGCCACAGCAGGACGCCGCCGGCGACGAACAGCACCAGCAGCGACAGGATCGCCTGACGGAACGACCCCGTGGCATTCACCACGATCGTGAACAGCAGCGGCGCCGCCCACGAGGTGCCTTCGTTCGCCACCTCGTAGAGGCCGAAGTAGGTCGCCTCCTGACCGCGCGGCACGAGCTGAGCCCACAGGGAGCGGGCCAGCGCCTGCGAGCCGCCGAGCACGATCCCGATCCCCACGCCGACGACGACCGCCTGCAGCTTCGAGTGCAGCTCGAGGTAGGTGTAGAGGATCAGCAGGCACCAGACCACCAAGCTGGCAAGGATCGACCGGCGGGCGCCGATCCGGGCCGCCACCCGTGCGGCGAGCACCGCGCCACCCATCGCGACGAACTGGATCATGAGGATGAGCGCGAACAGGAAGGTGGCCGCCTTGGACGCGCTGTCACCGAACAGCTCGTGGGTGATAAAGGTCGACGACAGCGCGATCACCGCGGAGATCGCGTCCGAGAAGAGCAGATAGGCGATCAGGTAGCGCAGGGTCTGCGGTCGCTGCCGCAACACCGCGATCGCTTCGCGCAACCGGGGCCGGTTCCCCGGGCGCGAGGCGTCGTCGAACAGCTCGGCCGGTGGCGGCAGCCGCCGCAGCGACCAGAGTCCCCACCCGGCCCACCACAGCCCGGCGGAGACGAAGCAGATCCTGACCGCGGTGGACTTGTCGAGCCCGATCGCGTGGTGGGCGAGCAGCAGCGCGAGGTTGGCCGCCAGCAGCAGGCCGCCGCCGAGGTAGCCGTAGGCGAAGCCACGGCTGGAGATCGCATCCCGCTCGTCCGGTGCGGCCAGGCCGGGTAGCAGGGCGTTGTAGAGCACGTTCGAAGCGCCGTACGCCTGGCTGCCGAGCAGGAGCAGTACGCCGGCCGCGACGTACTCACCCCCCGAGGTGGCCGCGAACGCCACCGCGACGGCCGAGCCGCCGAGGCAGGCCAGCGCGAGCCAGCGCTCGATCGAGCGGCGATGGTCCGCGGCGGAGCCGAGCAACGGCAGCACGAGCAGCTGGACCAGGGCGGCCACCGTGATGACGAACGACGGGTAGGACTCGGTGCGCAGATGCAGCGGGCCGACCGAGAACAGGATCGAGTGTTTCGGGTGGTGCTTGGTCGCGAGCGACAGCAGCCACGGGCCGGCGAGCACGGTGGCAACGGTCGTCTCCCAGCCGTGGTTGGCCCAGGAGTACATCGACCAGCCGGAGACGGCTCGATCGTCGGCCACGACCGAAGGGTTTCATCTGTGCGTTTCGGCGCACAACGGAGCCGATCGGCACCCGGCGCTAGCCGGCGAGCAGCGAGCCGGCGCCCTCGACCCCGCCGTGCAGATCGAGGACGCGCAGCATCTTCCACGTCGTCGCGGTCGCGGCGCTGAGCACCGGACGGCCCAGCTCCGCCTCGACCACCGCGATGCTCGGCAGCGAAGGCATCTGCACGCAGGCCGAGAGGATCACGGCGTCCGCCTGCTCGATGTCGAGTCGCCGGGCCAGCTTCGGCAGCTGGGCTGGCGGCAGCTCGGCGACCTTCAAGTTGTCCTCGACGCCCAGGCTCACGGCGTCGCACACCCGTACGCCGCCGGCCTCGATGCCGGCGACGACCGTGGCGGTCAGGTCGGGGACGTACGGCGCGACGAGCGCGACCGAGCGGGCGCCGAGGGAGCGGATCGCCTCGACCAGTGCACCGGCGCTGGAGAACACCGGCACGTCCCGTCCATTCTCCCGGGCAGCGGCGGCAAGCTCGCCCTCGATCGCTGCATACCCGCGGTCGTCCACCATTGCCGCGACCAGGCACGCGTACGCGATGACATCGCAGTCGGCGTCGGCCAGCGCGGCGGCGGCCGCGGCGCCCTGCGCGTTCATCACCGCCAGCTCGGCGGCCTCCACGCGCTTCATCCGAACCCGCGCGGAGTGGAACGTGAACCGCTCGGGCAGTGCCGCTTCGCGCCGTCGCAACAGCGCCGGGACTTCGGTTTCCATGGTGACGTTGGAGCTCGGCACCACCATCCCGATCCGCAACGCGCGCTCCGGCACTTACACCGGCTCCACGAGCCCGGCGAGATCGGGCTCCTCGAGGTCGTTGAGCGAGGCGAGCGCAGCCTTGATCAGCGGCTCGGCGAGCTCCACCGCCTCCGGCACACGAATTCGGTCCGCCATGTACTGGTGCTTGGCTCGCGCCTGCTCGACGCTGCACTCGCCGTTGATCACCCAGTCCCGCACGATCTCCTGGAGGGTCTCCAGGAACGACAACGAGTCCGCTGCCTGTACGACGTCGGCGCCGTCGAGGCCGCCGAACTCGTGCAGGGTGATCAGCCGGCGCACCTCCCTGCGATCAAGGCGGTCGGACGCCTCACCCTGCTCGTGGATCCACACACCGACGACCTCGGCCGAGCGGCGTCCGTGCGCGTACAGGTAGTCCGGGTCGTCCCAACGACCGTGGGCCTTGTCGATGACCGGGCCGCCCGGAAACATCCGCTCGATGTCGTGCGTGACGGCCGCGAGCCTCATCTCGAGCGACGCCGCAGGGTCGAGCCGCACTGTCCAGTCGCGCGCGCGTTCGAGATGCAGCGCTTGGCTGTACGGCGCGATCCACTCGAGCGCGCGGCGTTCGATCTCGGTCGCGGGCTCGATCCGCGGCGCCTCATCACTGAGTGCGGTCAACTCGCCCTCTCTTCGGTTGTGGTCAAGAACCGCTCGATCTCAGCGGTCGTGTCGTCGAGGTTGTCCCACGGCACCATGTGCCCACACCCGGCCACCGCGTGGTGCGCGGCTCGCGGGTTCGTCTGCTGGAGCGTCATCACGTCCGGCGCCGTGACGACCGGGCTGGCATCGCCGTAGAGCAGCAAGGCCGGCGCCGGCACCTCGGCCCAGATCGGCTCGAAGGCTTCGAGGTGGAACCAGGAGTAGCTCTCCACCACGGCGACCTCGTCACAGGAGCCGATCCACTCCCCGCGCGAGACGAGCTGCTCCTCGGTCCAGGTCGGGTAGTGGTGCCGCGCCTGCTCGACGCCCTTGCCTTCACGACCGTCGTGAATGCCGCCGACGAACACGTCCAGACCGGTCGGGTACGGTCGCCGGCCGGGGCCGGACATCGGTGGGTCGATCGCCACGACGCCGCGGCTGCAGCCGGGGACCCGGGCATACGCAGCCGCGACGACGCGGGCGCCGAGCGAGTGCCCGACGAGCAGTGGCCGGTCGATCTGCGCCGCGGCGATCAGGGCGAGCACGTCATCGGCGTAGTCGCCGGCTCGGTGCGTGCCTGATGGCGTGCGTTCGGACAGACCGCGCCCACGCATGTCCAGGACGTAGACGTCGCCGATCGCGGCGGAGCGGGTCCACCGCTCCGCCGCGAAGGCGAAGGCAGCCGCCGGCGTCGTGATCCCCGGAACCATGACGACCGGCGGCCCGCTGCCGCCGCTCGCATGGCGAGCGGCGTGCAGCTGGTACCCCCCAGACGTGAAGAACATCGACGAGATGGTCACGACGCTGCCGTCGCCTCCAGCTCGACCCCGATCCCGGCCTCCGCGCCGCCCTTCTGGAACAGGGTCAGCACGACGTAGACCAAGCCGCCACCTAGACCGGCCATGAGCCACGACAGATCGACGCCTTTGACCGAGCTCTCGAGCGCTCCGGTGAGCAGCGTCGTGGTCGAGAACAGCAGCCCGAACCCGGCACCGGCCAGCCAGGCGATCGCCGCCGCGGGATTGATCCCGCCCGTGTACCAGTAGCGGCCGCGCGCGCCCGGGATGGCGAACGCGTGCAGGTCGACGGCGTTGTACTTGCCCTTGTTCATCAGGTAGTGGATGCCGACGATGACCATCCACGGCGTCGCACTGACGATCATGATCGTCACGAACGCCTCCAGGTTGGAGATGAAGTTCGTCGCCACCACCAGCAGGTAGGTCAGACCCAGCGCGATCACGCTCAGCACGACGGCGATGTGCCAGCGCTTGAAGCGCAGGAAGAACGGCCAGGAGCTGATGTCCAGCGCCGCGTTGTAGAGCGACATCGCCGCGCTCATGATGTTCGACGCGAGGCCGAGCATGATGAGCATCGGCAGGAGGAACCACGACGGCGCAGCCGACGTGATGCCACCCACGAAGTCGAACGCCTGACCCGGGAACGCGGTCGCGGCGAACGCCGCCGCGATCATCGCAAGCCAGCAACCCATGAAGATGCCGCCGAAGCCATAGGCGCCGACCACCCGCGACGAGGAGTTGGTCGGGATGTAGCGCGCGTAGTCACCGACGAACGGGCCCCACGAGATCGGCAGGGACGCCGCCGTCGTCGTCGCAAGGAACCAGGTCGGCCAGAACGTGCCGAGCAGGTACTCCTTGCTGTCGTTGGGGATCGCGTGGAACTTCCCGGCGAACACCGCGAAGAGCAGGATGCCGACGACGATCGCCAGGACCGTCACCACCCGGTCGCTGCGCTCGAGGGTGCGGTGGCCGAGGATCGCGGCTCCGACGGTCGCGAGGATCACGCCCGCCATCGCGAGGGACAGCGCACCGAGGCCGGTCGGTGTGCCCCACCATCGGTTGAAGGTGTAGATCACGGCCTGCCCGGACGTGTAGACCAGAATCACGAAGAACCCCATCGCGATGAACCACGTGATCCCGGACCCGATCAGCCGACCCCGTACGCCGAACGCCCCGCCGCTCGTCACCTGGGTGTTGGTCCCGGTCTTCGGGCTGGCCGGCGTGACCGCGAGGAACACGAGCGAGCCGATCAGCGAGCCGACCGTGATCGACCAGAACGCAGGCCACCAGCCGAGCCCGAACGCGATCGGCAGGGCGCCGAACAACATGTTTCCGTAGCCGAACTGCGGACCGAAGAACACGGTGAACAGCTCGTACGGCTTCGACTTGCGCTCGACCTCGGGGATCATGTCGATCCCCCGGGTCTCGATCGACCCGAACTGGTCGTTGGCGTGCCCCGCGGCTACGGCAGCGCCGGCCTCGAGATTGGTCATATCCCCTCCAAGCTCCCGAAACTCTGGTGGATCCGATCCTTGGTGCTGACTCCCCCGTCAGCTGCGCGGCCGCATCTCCTCGATGACGATGTCGCCGTTCACGACGACCGGCCGGTCGTCGAGGGACAGCGAGTAGCCGTGCAGCGGGATGTCGACGTGACACGGCGAGGCGTTGGTTCCACCGAGCTCCTGGTTGGGACCGGTGGCGAACAGCACGTTGCCGTAGAAGGAGCGGCCTTCCTGACCGATGCCGCGGGTGTCCATCATCGGCGCCGACCAGCGCGCCTTCTCGTTCAGACCCCAGCCGATGTGGGAGATCGCGAAGCCGTCCGGGTCGTTGAACTGGTCCATGTAGTCGCGGAGCAGCTCGGCGTCGAGCTCGCCGCTGAAGTCGACGATCCGGCCGTGCTCGACCCGCAGGCGGATCGGCGTACGGATGTGCGACTTGAACGGGTAGATGATCGTGCCCGGAGCGAGCACCATCGTGCCGTCGACGCCGTCGTCGTGAGCCCCGGTGAAGATGAAGCCGGACGGCCAGTGGTCCAGCGGCCGGGCTCGTCGGTGTATCCGTACTCGGTGATCGTCGGGTACTTGCCCAGCCGATAGGTGAGGTCGGTGCCGTTCTCGTGCTGGACCCGAAGGCTCTGCGCCGAGGCGAGCAGGTCACCCGCGAACTCCACCCGCTCGCGCAGCTCGGTGGTGGGCAGCAACCGGGTGAGGACGTCGACCGGTTCGACCGCGAGCAGGATCCGAGTGCCGGAGGCCTGGATCTCGAGCTGCTCCTTGGAGAACAGCATGAAGACCAGGTCGACGACGATCGCCGCCTCCTTCAGCGCCGCCATCGCCGCCGGGTGGTCGGTCAGCGGCGTCTGGCCGACGGACCAGCCGGCGCCGCCGGCCTTGCCGCGATGTGCCGGAACGCGGACGTGGTAGGGCAGCGCGCCCAGCTCCTTGGCCGCCTGCATGAACGCCGCAGCGTGGCCCATCAGCTCATCGGCGGCGTCCGAGCTGAGAATCGCAACCGCCTCGCCCTCGTGCACTCCGCACAGGCGGAGCTCCTCGCGGCAGACGTTCACGAAGTCGTAGTCCATGGTCACTCCTCGTCGAAGGGTGGGTTGGTGGTCGAGTCGCCGAGCGCCGCTTCGAGCCAGGCGAGTGAGGTCAGGAAGGACTCGTCGTCGGCGCGGACTCCGACGGCTTGTACGCCGACCGGAAGGCCATCGGCGCGGCGGTAGTAGGGCAGGTTGGTCGCCGGCGCGCAGAGCAAGGTCCACGGCCGGCACATCACCGGGTCGCCGGTGAACTCGAGCCCGGTCGGTGCCACCCCCAATGCGCTGGGAGCGAGGATCACGTCGAAGTCGGCCTCGAGAGCGGACAGCCGTTCGACGGCAGCCGCAGTCGCGGTGCGGGCGGCATCGTGCTCGTCGGCGGAGCAGGCATCTCCGCGCGCGACGATCTCGCGGGCGCTCGGCGAAATGCGCTCGACGTCGTCGCCGAGCCGGGCGTGCAGGTTGTGGGCCACCTCGACCGCCATGATCGTGGCGTGCACCGCCGGGAGGTCGGCCCACTCGGCCGGCAGGTCGAGCGGCTCGACGTGACAGCCGTGCGCGACCAGCTCCTCGGCGCCCCACTCGATCGCTGCGTCGACCTCCGGCTCGCACTCGCCCCAGGCTTCGGTGTCGAGCACGGCGATCCGCGGTCGGACGCCGTCCGGCCGCAGAACTGCCATCCGCTCGGCCGGTTGCGGGTCACCGCGCACGCCGTAGTAGGTCATCGTCAGGTCCGCGACGTTGCGCGCGAAGATCCCCACCGTGTCGAAGGAGTCGGTCAGCTTCCAGATCCCGGCGGTGGAGACCCAGCCCTTGACCGGCTTGTAGCCGTACACCCCGCAGTACGCCGCCGGCCGGATCACCGAGCCCGCGGTCTGGGTGCCGAACGCGACCGGCACCATGCCGGCCGCGACGGCCGCCGCCGATCCGCTCGACGAACCGCCGGGAGTCCGGGAAGGATCGATCGGATTGCGGGTCCGCGTCGGCGTGAACATCGCGAACTCGGTCGACTCGGTCTTGCCGGCCACGACCGCGCCGGCCCGGCGGCAGGCGGCGACGAGGTCGGAGTCGGCCACGGGTTGGTGGTCGGCAAACAGGGGCGATCCGTAGCCGGTCGGCAGGTCGGCGGTGTCGATCACGTCCTTCACGCCGACGATCAACCCGCGTAGCGGCAGGCTGGGATCGGCGTCCGCTGCCGCGGCCGCCGCTGCGACCAGCTCCGGCTCGACGATCCTGAAAGCGCCGATCTCGGCGTCCAGCCGTTCGATCGTGGCCAGGGCTTCGGCGGCGGCGGCGACGACCGACGTGGTGCCCTGCGCCACCGCGCGCATCTCATCGATGCCCCTCGCGGCGCTCGTCGTCGTACCGGCCGACCGGCTCATCCACCGCTCCCGGTCGCGCGGCCGGACAGCCGGCCGAGAACGACGTCGATCGGGTTCGCGTGGCTGGTGCCGGCCCGGCCCGCGTCGTGGTCGATCGTGATCGGCCGGACCTGGAGCGCGAACAGCTCGTCGGTGCCTGCGGGCTCTCCGGTCGTGCCGATCGCCCACTCGATGTCGAGGCCGCGCCCCAGCGCCGCTTCGAGCTCGGCCGCCATCCGTAGCAGCTCGGCGATCTCCTCGTCGCTGATCGCCCATTGCTGCTGGCGCTCCGGCTCGACCGGATGCACCTGCACGCCGCGGCCGTCGGAGGTGAGCCGATGCTCGACCACCTTGTGGCCGAGCCGGCGGGTCTGCACCTGACGCGTGATCTTGTTGACCTCGAACAGGTCCGGCGTGATCTCGCCGCCGACCACCGCCTCGCCCAGCCCGTGCGCCGCCTCGATCACGACGAGTGACCGGTCGCCGGTGCGCGGGTGCTGGGTGAACATGACGCCGGCCGCGCGGGCGTGCACGAGCTCCTGCACGATGACCGCGACCGAGCCCTCCGGCCCGACCTCGCGGTGCGCGCGGTAGGAGTCGACGTGAGGGTCGCGGGCGGTCATCCAGCACAGCTCGACCTGGTCGATGACCGAGTCGACTCCGCGTGCGCCGAGGTAGGTGCGGAACTGGCCGGCGAAGCTCGCGTCGTGCGCATCTTCGACGGTCGCGCTGGAACGGACCGCAACGGTGAGCAGGTCACTGCGCTGCTCGCAGAGCAGGTCGTAGGCCTGCGCCAGCGCCAGCCGGACGTCGTCGCGCAGCAGGCCCGAGTCCTCGGTCCCGCTCGCTACGTAGTCGGCGTACGCGGCAGCGGTGACGACGAAGGACGCCGGCACCCGTTGCCCGGCCCGCAGCAGCGATCCCAGGCCGACCGCCTTCCCGCCCACGGTCTCGACGTCGTCGGCGGTGCAGGAGGCGGTGACGCGCACGTAGCGGCTCGAGCCGCCGACGTTGCGCTCGTCGCTCATGGTCAGCTCGGTCACCCGGCGCTCTCCGCGGAGTCCGCTGCTCGGGACAGGAACGTCACCACACCGTTGTCGCCGTCGACGCGTAGCCGGTCGCCGGTCTTCACCAGCTGGGTGCCGATGCCCGTGGCGACGACGGCCGGAAGCTCGTACTCGCGGGACACGATCGCGGCGTGCGACATGATGCCGCCACCGTCGGAGACCGCCGCGGCGATTCGCGCGAACACGATCGACCAGCTGGGCGCGGTGAGCGGGCAGACCAGGATCTCGCCGTCCACCAGCTGGTCCAGCTCCTCGACCCGGTGCACGACCCGCGCGGTGCCCTCGACCACGCCGGGTGAGGCGGCGAGGCCGTGGAACTCCTCGGCTGCGCCGGCGCCGTCGGCGGCCAGCCAGCGGTTGATGGTGTCGCTGTTGATGCCGAACAACGTCACCGTGATCGGCTCGGTGACGACCTCGGGTGGCACGCCGAGCGCCGGCGGCGGGCGCCAGGACTCGAGCGCGGCGTAGATCCGCCGGCGGCGCTCGATCTCCCGCCGCCAGGTGTGCTCACCGGACGTGGGCACGCCGATCGACCAGCGCACCTCGGCCTCGTAGAGAACGCTGTACACCTCGTAGCGGTGCAGGAAGTAGATGTCGTCGTCGCGCTCGAGCATCCCTGCGGCGACCAGCACGGCGCCGAGCTCTCGCGCCTTGTTGAAGAAGATCGAGTGGTGCCAGTGCTCGACGTAGAAGTTGTGGTTCTCGACGTAGGGGAAGACCTGGCGCGACAGGCCGAGCAGGGCGTCGAACCCGGCCCGGTGCTCCTCGTCGAGCAGGTCGCGGTAGCCGGACGCGATCCGTTCGCGCTCGGCCTGCAGGTGCTCGAGCGGCCGACTGAGGTCCTCGCCGCGCTCGATCCGCGCGACGTAGTCGCGCATGGCTGCGAACGGCGGGGTCATGTCGTCGATCCACGCGCGGTTCGCGTGGCAGTAGCCGGCTCCGGTCGAGTAGTAGAACCAGGGGTCCTTGATGCTCTCCAGGTCGGCCAGCCACTCCTTGCCCTCCGGGCTGGCTTCCATCGCGCTGACGACGTCATCGGGACTGCCGGGGGACTTGAGAACGTCGCCGACGCCGAGCTCGACCGCGCGGTGGGCGAGCCGGCGCAGCTCGCTGTCCGGGCGGTAAAGGATCACGTCGATCCCGGCCACCATCCGCGCAACCAGGTCGTCGGTGATGGCGGGGAAGTTGGTCTTGCAGAACTCGAGGAAGGTCAGGTAGGCGCCGTAGGCGAGGTTGAGCATCTCGAAGTGGTAGTAGGCCATCTCGTGCATGTTTTCGAGCAGCCGGCTGTAGCCGGCCAGCAGATCGAAGGCGGTCGTGATGCCGCGCGCCGAGGTCACCGTCTCGGTCGGTTCGCGCACCCCGAGCGGTTCGAAGTGCATCGCCTTCAACCGGGCGATGCAGTCGGTCGCCTTGCCGACCCAGTCCTCGTAGATCGTGTCCCAGTTCTCGAAGTAGTGCCGGGCGCGCTCGGCGAAGATCGGCTCGCGCTCGGCGATCTGCGCGGGGTCCTCGATCACGTTCGGGCTCAGGTAGAGGTAGCCGTTGACGATGCGCTGCTCGATGCCAAGTGCGGTCGGGAGGTTCCAGATCCGGGTCGTGTACTGGTTCAGCGAAACCAGCCAGCTCTCCGGCATCATCAGGTCGAACGGGTAGACCGGCTCCGGGTTGTGCATCTGGTCGAAGAACCAGAGCTTGTCCCGGTCGCGCTCGCGAAGGTCGTCGCCGAACAGCAGGTACGACGGGTACATCGACTGCCAACCGTCGGCGCCTTCCGGCGTGGCGATGTCGTACGGATCGGTGAAGCGACCGCCCGACTCAGCCATGCAAGGCCCTCCCGTTCACCCGGATGCAGGAGCGCATCATCGAAGCGGCCCCCTGCGGTTGGAAAGGATTTCGTTCCTGATAGCGGAACATCGTCCCGGATAGCGGAACGGCCTCACACGATCAGCGGAACCCGGTCCCGCTCCACCACACCGACTCCACGCTCATCAGCTGGGCCGCGGCGGCGCGGACCCGGCGGGCGGTCTGGTTCATGTGCTCGCCGGCGATCCGGGCGGCCGGTCCGGCCACGGAAATCGCGGCGCGCGCGATGCCGGTCCGGTCCAGGACCGGTGCGGCAACCGACGCGAGGCCGGGCTCGTCCTCCTCGATCGAGTAGGCGTAGCCGCGGGCGCGGGTCTCGGCGAGACAGCGCAGGAACTGCTCCTTGGTGCGGATGGTTCGCGGCGTACGACGCTCGAACTCGTTGGCGCACGCCGCCTCGGCGACGGTCGGGTTGAACGCCGCCACTGCCTTGCCCGAGCTGGTCAGGTGGATCGGGCGCAACCGGCCCACCCGGGAGGAGAAGCGCAGTCCCTGGTAGCTCTCGAGCCGCTCGACGTAGAACATCTGGTTGCCTTCGGGGACGGCGAGGTGAACGGTCTCGCCGGTCTGGTTGCGCAGGGACTCGAGCAACGGCAGCGCGCGGTCGCGCAGCGGGCTGCGGCTCGCCACGGTCTCCCCCAGCTCGTGCAGGCGGATGCCGAGGCGGTAGGAGCGGGTGTCCGGCACCTGCTGGAGGTAGCCCTTCTGGCACAGCGTGGTCACGAGGCGATGGGCGGTGCTCTTCGAGATCCCGAGCCGGCGACCCAGCTCACTGACCCCGAGCTCCGGCTCGTCGGCCAGGCAGTCGAGCACGTCGAGCGCCGTGGCGACCGA
>DATJSI010000034.1 GCA_035504215.1 Mycobacteriales bacterium | reverse complement strand
GAGGATGCAGAGCGGGTGATCGAGCCGGTGCAGGTGATGGCGCCGGACGGAACGCTCAGCGGTCGACTGCTGCTCTCCCCGGCCACCGACGCCGGCCGGGTGACGGTGACAGTCACGTCAGAAGCCGGAGAGATCTCCGAGACGCCGCTCATCGAGGTGGCGTGGCCGGACGAGAACGCGCGGGACGACCGGCGGATCGCCTATCGCATGGAGCTCGGCGCCCTTCGGCTCGGGACCGGCTATCACCGGCTGGGCCTGAAGGGACCGAAGCTCGAAGCCGGCTCGCTCGTCCTGGTGCCGCCGGGTAGGTTGCCGGCCCCGCACTTCGAGTTCGGCGTTGTCACCCCGCTCTACGCGATCCGGGGCGATGACGACTGGGGGATCGGGAGCTTCACCGACCTGGCGCGGTTCGCATCGTGGGTGCAGCACGAAGGTGGCTCGTACGCCGGAACGCTGCCGCTGTTCGCGGGCTCGTTCCACGAGCCGGTGGACCCGAGCCCCTACCTGCCCTACAGCCGGCTGTTCTGGAACGAGATCTTCCTCGACGTGACCACGCTTCCCGAGGCCCGCGCGGCGGGCGTCTCGGCGCTGCTCGGCGGCTGCGATCTCCGTCGCGAGCTCGAAGAGCTGGCCGGCCGGCCGGCTGTCGACTACGCCGCCGTCATGCGCCGCAAGCGGGCTGTCTTGATGGCCTGCACCGCCGAGCTCATCGCCGGCGGCGGTGCGCGACGAGCGGCCTACGACGCCTATCTGGCTGCGAACCCCGAGCTCTCGAGGTACGCCGAGTTCCGAGCCGTCGACGACCACGCCGCGACGCGTTGGCGCTCATGGGCGCCGCCCGCCGGTCGGCTGCCGGAGGAGCTGCCGGAGCCGGCGAGCATCGAGTACCACCGCTACGTCCAGTTCGCTGCCGCCACCCAGCTGGCCGCCGCGGCGACCGGCGGCGCAGGGCTCTACCTCGATCTGCCGGTTGGCGTGCACGCCGACGGGTACGACGTCTGGGCGTACTCGGACGTGTTCGCCGAGGCAGGGGTGGGCGCGCCACCGGATGCGTTCTTCGCGGGAGGTCAGTCGTGGGGCTTTCCGCCGTTGCATCCGGACCGCCTGCGCGAGTCCGGGTATGAGTACTTCATCCGCGCGCTTCGCGAGGCCCTGCGCTACGCGGCCGGGATCCGGATCGACCACGTGCTGGGCCTGCACCGGATGTTCTGGATTCCCGCGGGCGGTGATGCGCGGACCGGCGCGTACGTGCGCTACCCGGATCGGGAGCTGCGCGCGGTGATCGCGATCGAGGCGGACCGGGCGGCCGCGGTCGTCGTCGGCGAGGACCTCGGCACCGTCACCCCGGCGATCCGGCAGGCGATGGATCGGGACGGCATGTTGCACAGCTTCGTCACGAGGTTCGAGGCGTCGGTCGACGACCCGCTGCCGCAGCCGCGGCGACCCGCTGCGGCGTCGCTCGGCACGCATGACCTGCCCAAGTTCGCGACCTACTGGTCCGGCGCGGACATCGACGAGCGACTCGCCGCCGGCGAGGTCGACCCAGCCGAGGCAGCGGCCGAGGCGGATGCTCGCTCGGCGCTCGTTGCGGCGACGGTGAAGGCAGCCGGCATCGAGGATGATCTCGGGCGCGGATCGGATCAGACCGTCCACGAAGCGCTCGCGGCGTCGTTGTCCTCGCTCGCTGCCGGTCCGGCGCCGCTCGTGTTGGTCGATCTCGGCGATCTGCTCGGCGAACGCGCACCGGACAACCGTCCGGGCACGGGCCCGGAGGCCGGCAACTGGCGGCACCGGCTCCCGAAGCGGTTCGACGCGATCGCGGGCGATCCGGCCGTGACCGGCGTACTGGCGGGGGTTCGCGATCGGCGATCGGCAGCGGCGGAAGGAGCCAGCAGATGACCGTCCCGGGCTCGCGCCTCACCACGTCCGACCGAGCGGCGCCCTCGAGCCGGCTCACCGAGCAGGACGTCTTCCTGTTCAACGAGGGCACCCATCGCCGGCTGGGAGAACGGCTCGGTGCGCACGCCTGTGAAGCAGGCGCCGGCTACTACTTCGCGGTCTGGGCGCCGAACGCGCGCGCGGTCTCCGTCGTGGGCGACTTCAACCTGTGGGACGGCACGAACCCAAGAGCCCGGCTGACTCCGCGCGGCAGCTCAGGGATCTGGGAAGGCACCGTCGACGATGCCCGTAAGGGCCAGGTGTACAAGTTCGAGATCGAGACCCGCGACGGCCGCCGGATCCAGAAGGCCGACCCGTACGCGATCTGCACCGAGACCCCGCCGCTCACCGGATCGGTGCTTTGGGACCTGGCCTACGACTGGCAGGACAGCGCCTGGATGGCGCATCGTCACCGCACTGCGGGCCTCGACGCACCGATGTCGATCTACGAGCTGCATCTGGGCTCGTGGCGGCGTGACCCGGCCCGCCCGGATGAGTTCCTCACCTACCGCGAGATCACCCCGTTGTTGATCGACCACGTCCAAGCGGTCGGCTTCACCCATGTCGAGCTCCTGCCGGTCATGGAGCACCCGTTCTACGGCTCGTGGGGCTACCAGGTCACGTCGTACTTCGCGCCGTCGTCGAGGTTCGGGTCGCCGCAGGACCTGATGTGGATGATCGACCAGCTGCACCAGGCGGGCATCGGCGTGGTCATCGACTGGGTTCCCTCGCACTTCCCGTCCGACGACTTCGCCCTTGCCGACTTCGACGGCACGCATCTCTACGACCACCCCGACCCGCGGCTCGGGTTCCACCCGGACTGGGGCAGTCTGGTGTTCGACTACGGCCGGCCCGAGGTGCGGTCGTTCCTGGCATCGTCGGCGGAGCAGTGGCTCGCGGTCTACCACGCCGACGCGCTTCGCGTCGACGCGGTCGCATCGATGCTGTATCGCGACTACTCACGGCCGGCCGGCCAGTGGCTGCCGAACCAGAACGGCGGCCGCGAGTACTACGAAGCGGTCGACTTCCTGCGCTTGTTCAACATCGGTGCGTACGCCGACCACCCCGACATCCAGACCATCGCCGAGGAGTCGACGGCCTGGCCGGGAGTGTCCCGACCGGTCGAGGCGGGCGGGCTCGGCTTCGGCCTGAAGTGGGACATGGGATGGATGCACGACACGCTGTCGTACCTGCAGCGCGACCCCATCCATCGGCGCTACCACCACAGCGAGCTCACCTTCCGCGGCGTCTACGCGTTCAGTGAGAACTACGTGCTTCCGCTGTCCCACGACGAGGTGACGCACGGCAAGGGGTCACTGCTGACCAAGATGCCGGGCGACGAGTGGCAGCGCTTCGCCAACCTCAGGCTGCTGTTCGGCTACCAGTTCACGCAGCCCGGCAAGAAGCTGTTGTTCATGGGCGGCGAGTTCGGCCAGCAACGCGAGTGGGCGCACGACCAGTCGCTGGACTGGAACCTGCTCGACCGCGAGCCGAATCGCGGCCTGATGCAGTGGGTCGCCGACCTGAACCGGCTCTACCAGGACGAGCCTGCGTTGCACGAGCTCGATGCGGACCCGGCCGGCTTCCGCTGGGTCCAGATCGACGATGTGGTCGACAGCACGCTGACCTATCTCCGGTACGACGCTTCGGGCAACGCGGTGCTGGTCGCACTCAACCTCACGCCGGTGCCTCGGCACCACCACACCATCGGGGTGCCGATCCCTGGCCGCTGGGTCGAGCTGTTGAACAGCGACGCGCGGATCTACGAAGGCAGTGGCTCGGGCAACCTCGGAGGGGTCGAGACGAGCGCCGAGCCGTGGGGTGAGTTCGCGCACCGGGTCTCCATCACCATCCCGCCGCTCGGTTGCGTGATCTTCAAGCCGGAGCCGGCAGCGAGGACCGGATGAGCTCCGACGGCACTCGTTCCCTTCCGCTCGGCGCAAGCCGGACCGGCCCGCAGCAGTGGACGTTCGTCGTCTGGGCGCCGTTCGCCGATCGCGTGGATACAGCGGTGATTGCCGACGGCGCCTGCGCGACGCGCCCCATGCGCGCGGCTGCCGACGGCTACTTCGTGACCGAGGTCGACAGCCTCGCGGAGCCTCCGGCGTACCGGTTCGTCCTCGACGGCCGGCGCGAGCTCGCGGACCCTGCCTCGCGATGGCAGCCGAGCGGTGTCTTCGGCCCGTCCCGCGGGTTCGACCCCGAGGGGTTCGCCTGGACCGACGACGACTTCACCGCCACCCCGCTGTCCGACGCGGTGATCTACGAGCTGCACGTCGGGACGTTCACGGCGGCGGGCACGTTCGATGCGGCGATCGACCGGCTCGACGACCTGGTCGCGTTGGGCGTCACGGCGGTGGAGCCGATGCCGATCAACGCGTTCCCGGGCGAACGGAACTGGGGGTACGACGGGGCCTTCCCGTTCGCCGTGCAGGACAGCTACGGCGGACCGACAGGATTCCAGCGGTTCGTGGACAGCTGCCATGCGAAGGGTCTGGCCGTCTACCTCGACGTCGTCTACAACCATCTCGGCCCGGAAGGTGTCGTGCACCGCGAGTACGGCCCGTACTTCACCGAGGCGTACACAACCCCTTGGGGTGCCGCGATGAACTTCTCCGAGGCTGGTTCGGACGAGGTGCGGCGCTACTTCTGCGACAACGCGGTGATGTGGTGCCGGGACTTTCACGTCGACGGCCTTCGCGCGGACGCGATCCACGGCATCGTCGACCCCACCGCCTCGCCCTTTCTGCGCGAGCTCACCGACGCCGTACATGCCGTCGGTGCAGCGCGCGGCCGGGAAGTGGTGATGATCGCCGAGAGCGCGGACAACAACCCGTCGGTCGTCGTCCCGGCGCGCGATGGCGGGCTCGGCTTCGATGCGCAGTGGAACGACGACTTCCACCACGCCCTGCACGCGGTGCTGACCGGTGAGCGCGACGGGTACTACGCCGACTTCGGCGGCCTCGGGCTGCTCGAGCGGTCTCTGCGTGACGGTTTCGCCTTCCGTGGCGAGTACTCGGTCTTTCGAGGCCGCCGGCACGGTTCCCTGGTCGGGTCGGTCGCCAACCAGCAGCTGGTCTGCTACACCCAGGATCACGACCAGGTCGGAAACCGGGCGGGTGCGGAGCGGCTGTCCGCGCTGGTCGGTCTCCCCAAGGCTCGCCTTGCCGCGGCCGTGCTGTTGCTGTCACCGTTCGTGCCGATGCTGTTCATGGGCGAGGAGTACGCCGAACAAGCGCCCTTCCCGTACTTCGTCGACCACTCGGATCCCGCCCTGCTGCGGGCGGTGCGCGAGGGGCGCGCGGAGGAGTTCGGGCGCGAGGCGGACCGGCTCGATCCGGGCGCCGAGGCGACGTTCACGGCGGCCCGGCTGGACTGGGAGCGACGCAGCAGCGGCGACGGCGCCGCGATGCTCGCGCTCTATCGCGACCTGTTGGCCGCGCGCCGGGACCATCCGACCCTACACGCCGCAGGGACCGAGCGCGTGGTGGAACGAGTCGGCGACCTGGTGACGGTCACTTCCCGGGGCGCCGACGAGACCACCGTTGCGGCGTTCAACTTCGGTGCGATCGCGGCGCGGGTCGAGATCGGAAACTCGCTCGAGGAGGCGGTCGTGGTGATCGAAGGGAATGACGAGCCGGGGGATCGCCCGGCGGCGGACGCGGTTGCAGTCGGGTCGATGGGGTTCGCGTTGCTGGCCGGCCGGCAAGGGGCGGCACAGTGACCACGCGGGTCTGGCCCGGTTCGCCGTACCCGCTGGGAGCGACGTGGACGGGCGAGGGCGTGAACTTCGCGATCTTCTCCGAGCACGCGACCGGCGTTGAGCTGTGCCTGTTCGATGCGGCGGACGACGCGACGCCGCGAGAGACGATCGCGATGCCGGAGGCGACCGACGACATCTGGCACGTCTACCTGCCGGACGTCCGACCGGGCGCGCTGTACGGCTACCGGGTGCACGGGCCGTATGAGCCCGAGGCAGGCCACCGGTTCAACCCGGCCAAGCTGCTGATCGACCCCTACGCCAAGGCCGTGAGCGGGGCGATCAAGTGGAGCGACGAGCTATTCGGCTACACGATCGGTGACCCCGACCTGGACCTGTCGCGTGACGACCGCGACTCCGCCGGCGCGATCCCGAAGTGCGTCGTGGTCGATCAGGCGTTCACCTGGGGGGACGACGCGGCGCCGCGCACGCCGTTGAACCGCACCGTGATCTACGAGTGTCACGTGAAGGGAATGACCGCTCGGCACCCGCAGGTGCCACCTGAGCTGCGCGGCACCTACCTCGGGCTCGCATCGGACCCGGTGATCGATCACCTCACGACGCTCGGCGTCAC
Organism: Mycobacteriales bacterium; assembly: GCA_035504215.1. Classification (NCBI taxonomy): domain Bacteria; kingdom Bacillati; phylum Actinomycetota; class Actinomycetes; order Mycobacteriales; species Mycobacteriales bacterium. The sequence continues at coordinate 13,551 of DATJSI010000034.1, read as the reverse complement.
CGCGGTGGAGCTGATGCCGGTGCACCAGTTCCTGCCCGAGCGGGATCTCGTCGACCGCGGGCTGACGAACTACTGGGGATACAACTCGATCGGGTTCCTCGCCCCGCACGTGAGCTACGCCACCGGTGGCGGCGGCGAGCAGGTCGGCGAGTTCAAGTCGATGGTCAAGACCCTGCACCGGGCCGGGCTCGAGGTCATCCTCGACGTGGTCTACAACCACACCGCCGAGGGGAGCCATCTCGGACCGACACTGTCGCTGCGCGGCATCGACAACGCGACCTACTACCGGTACAACCCCGACGACCATCGCTTCCTCTACGACTTCACCGGCACCGGCAACAGCCTGAACCTCAACCACCCGCGCACGATGGGCCTGATCATGGACAGCCTGCGCTACTGGGTGACCGACATGCACGTCGACGGTTTCCGCTTCGACCTCGCGCCGGTGCTCGTCCGCGGATACGAGAACGGGCCGCCGACCGCGTTCTTCGAGATCGTGCAGCAGGACCCGGTGCTGTCGGGGGTCAAGCTGATTGCAGAGCCGTGGGATGTCGGCCCCGACGGTTACCAGCTCGGCCGGTTCCCGCAGGGCTGGTCGGAGTGGAACGGTCGCTACCGCGACTCGATCCGGCAGTTCTGGCGTGGCGACGACGGCATGGTCCCGGAGGTGGCGTCCCGGCTGTCCGGGTCGAGTGACATCTTCGCGCCGAGCCGGCGGACGACGTACGCCTCGGTGAACTTCGTCACCTGTCACGACGGGTTCACTCTCACCGACCTGGTCAGCTACGACCATCGGCACAACGAGGCGAACGGCGAGAACAACCAGGACGGCACTTCGGAGAACTACAGCAAGAACTGGGGGGCCGAGGGCGAGACGGAGTCCGACCAGGTCAACCGGATGCGCGAGCGGATGAAGCGCAACATGCTCGCGACCGTGATGTTCTCCCAAGGGGTTCGCATGATCCTCGCGGGGGACGAGATCGGGCGTACTCAGGGCGGCAACAACAACGCCTACTGCCAGGACAACGAGATCAGCTGGGTCAACTGGGAGATCGACGAGCCCGCGCAGGAGCTGTTCGACTTCACCAAGCAGCTGATCGACATCATGCAGGCGCATCCCGTGCTGCGCCGCCGGCACTTCTTCGCCGGCACCGAGGGTGACGAGCCGGGGGAGCCGGATGTCCTCTGGATCCGGCCCGACGGCCTCGAGATGACCGAGGACGACTGGGCGGACAAGTCCAGTCACGCGCTCGGCATGTTGATGCACGGCCGCGCCGGTGACGAGCTGGACAGCCGCGGCCGCGCGGTCGTCGGCGAGACGCTGCTCCTCCTGCTCAACGCCGGGCGCAACCCGCGCAAGTACACCCTGCCGCCGGTCGGCCGGCCCGGCGTCTGGGAGGAGCTGTTCAGCACCGCCCGACCGGAACCGAGGCTGGTCCGGACGCCGTCGATCATGCTGGCGCGCCACTCGACGATTCTCTTGCGGCACAACGAGAATCCTGCTCGGCTGTAGGCAATGAGCAGGTCAGCACATCGGCTCGGCTCGACCTACCGGCTGCAGCTCAACGGCCTCGGCTTTGCGGCCGCGGCCGAGCTGGTGCCGTTCCTTCACGACCTGGGCGTCGAGACGTGTTACCTCTCGCCGATTGCGACGGCGATGCCCTCGAGCTCCCACGGGTACGACGGCATCGACCCGAACGCCGTCGACCCGTCGCTGGGGGGAGCGGACGGGCTCGAGCAGATGCTGAGCGCACTCGCGACGCATGAGATGTCGGCATTGATCGACATCGTGCCGAACCACCTCGCGGCGAATCCGGCGAACCGCTACTTCCGCGACCTGCTGCGACACGGCCGCCGATCGCCGTACGCCGCGTGGTTCGACGTGAACTGGGAGCGCGGCGCCCGTCGGATCGTGCTCCCGGTGCTGGACGGCTCGCTACCGGAGGTGATTCGTCGCGGGACGCTTCGCGTGGAGCGCGCGGCTGAGGACGGCGGCTTCGCGCTCCGGCTCGGCGAGACGCGCTACCCGATCGCGGACGCCGGTCCCGGCGATGACGACCTGCCCGTATTGCTCGAGCTGGCCGGCGCCGACCCGCGCAACGACCGCGCGGTGGCGCGCCAGATCGAGCTGCTCGAATCGCGACAGCACTACCGGCTGGTGGACTGGCGGGCGGCCGGCCGCGAGATCAACTACCGGCGGTTCTTCGCCATCAACGACCTGATCGGGATCCGCCAAGAAGACCCCGTCGTCTTCGAGGAGACCCACCGGCTGGTCGCGGCCCTGGCTGCGGACCACCGGGTCGCCGGCTTCAGGGTCGATCACGTCGACGGCCTTCGGGATCCCACGACGTACTTGCAACGGCTGCGCGATCTCGTAGACGCGAACGGCGTGCGACACGTGATCACGGTCGAGAAGATCCTGGCGCGGGACGAGGCACTCCCGCCCTGGCCGGTCGACGGCACGACCGGCTACGAGGCCGCTGCGGCGGTCACCGGCGTGCTGATCGATCCGGCCGGTTTTCAACAGGTCGCCGACGAGCAGGCGGCGGCGTCCGGTGACCATCGCGGCTTTCACGACCGAGCGGTCGAGGCGAAGCTCGACGTGCTCAGAACGATGTTTGCGGGTTCGGTCGATGACGTGCTGCGCGCGCTGGCGGCAGCCGGCGTGACCGAAGACGTCGATCAGCTGCGCTCCGCACTCGAGGCGCTCAGCGCGAACCTCGGCGTCTACCGCACCTACCGCCGGGAGCGCCACCCCATGCGGCCCGAGGACCTCGGCCGGGTGCAGGCGGCCGCGGCCGCCGCTCGGTCGACGCTGCCCGCGGAGTGTCACGCCGCGCTGGCAGCGGCCCTGGCGGTCATGTCGAGCGCAGTGGACGACGCCGGCGGGGGAGCGCGCGCCGCGTACGGCTGGCAGCAGCTGACCTCGGCGGCGATGGCGAAAGGCGTGGAGGACCAGGCCAGCTTCGACGCCGGCCGGCTGCTCGCCGTCTGCGAAGTCGGTGTCGATCCGGATCGGGCGACCTGGTCGCCGTCTGAATGGCACGAGCAGATGCAACAGCGAGCGGGCACATGGCCACGGGCAATGACTGCCGGCTCGACCCACGACAGCAAGCGCAGTCTCGACGTTCGTTGCCGGCTCGCCGCGCTGAGCGAGCTCGGCCCGTCATGGACCGAAGCGGTCGCGCGCCTCGACGTGATACCGGCTGACGGTCGCGTCGATGCCGCCGCGCGCCGCTACCTCTACCAGACCGCGGTGGCGGCCTGGCCGATCGGCGAGGAGGTGGACGAGAGCTTCCTCGCGCGGCTCGGCGCGCATCTTGACAAGGCATCCCGCGAGGCCGGCATCCACAGCTCGTGGACCGCGGTCGACGAAGAGTACGAAGCGGCCTACCGGGAGCTTGCGGCCGAGGTGGTTCGGGGTCCCGGTCGCGACATCGTCTTGTCGCTCGTCGAACGGGTGGCCGCCGCCGGTGCTTCGAACTCGCTTGCCGCGGTTGTGCTCGGCGCGACCGCACCCGGCGTTCCCGACGTCTATCAAGGCGACGATCTTTGGTTCCAGGCGTTGACAGATCCGGACAACCGGCGGGCGGTGGACTGGGCGCGCCACCGCGATGCGCTCACTCTTCATGACTCCGATCCCCGCGGCCTGCTTGACACCTGGCGAACCGGCCGGATCAAGCAGCTCGTGTTGTCCCGCTGTCTCCAGCTGCGGCGCCGGCTGGGGGAGTGGTGGGATCTAGCGGACTACGACCGCCTCGATGTCCGGGGACCCGCCGCGGCGCACGTCGTTGCCTACGCGCGTTCGAGGGACGGCATCAGCGTCGTCACAGTGGTGCCACGCCTGCCGTTGACCCTCGCCGGGGCGGGCGCCTTTCCCTGCGGCGAGATCTGGGGGAGCACCGACGTTGTGCTGCCCGAAACGGTCGCCGGCTGGCGCGACGCACTCACGGATCGGGAGGTTGTTGCGGACGCCGGCCGGATCCGGCTTTCCGATCTGCTCGACCAGCTGCCGGTCGCGGTCCTCCACCCCGCATCGCCGGCCGCAGGTACCCTCACGACGTCGTGATTTCACTATTTGCCCGCTTCGCGTGCCTCGTCGCCCTTGCCCTCGCACCGCTGCCGGGCGCGCACGGCGCGGCCTTCCGACCGACGAGTCATCCGAGGCCCGGCGCGGTTGGCTACGACGTCGGGGATGCGTCCTGCGGCTCCGCGCTGCCGAGCGGCGGAGCCTTCGGCGTCGTCGGCGCGACCGCCGGCAAGCCGTTCCATCCCTCGCCATGTCTCGCTGCCGAGTACGCCTGGGCCAGGTCGCTCACCTACTCCCCGCAGTACTACGTCAACCTCGCCGACCCCGGGCACAAGAGCTCGCATTGGGGCAAGGGCGGCCCGAAGGTCTGCCATCGCAAGCCGAAGTACGACGTCGGCTGCGCTTACGACTACGGCGTCGAGACGGCGCAGACCGCCCTTGGGTACGTCCGGGCGACGGGCAGCAGCGGCAAGGGCCGCTGGTGGCTCGACGTCGAGCCCGACAACTCGTGGGGTGTCAGCCGGGCGGGCATCGCGGCGAACATCGCCGACATCCAGGGCGCGCTGCACTTCCTGCGCAAGCACCCGCACATCTCCGCAGGCATCTACACCGAGACGGTCTGGTGGGTCGAGATCGCGGATGACATCCGGATGTCCCACACCACGGTGTGGGGCGGCGGCGCGAACAGCAAGCACCACGCGCGGGAGAACTGCAAGAAGCACTCGATCACCGGGGGGCCGGCGCTGCTCGCGCAGTGGATCGTCGGGACGACCGACCACGACATCGCCTGCTCCTCCTGAGCGGGCGCTCCCTTCGTGCTGGCGCTCATTGCCCTTACCGTCTGGCTGGTCCGCCGGCGCGCTACGTGACGACCACGGCATCGCCGGCGCTTTAACCGCGGACGCACTGGGGAGACTGAGCGCGTTCGCCTGCTCGCCGACGTGTCGACAAGGAGACCACCCGTTGCCGCTCTCGACCGCTTCGCTCAGCGTGCCCGACCCATGGCAACTCACCCGCCGGCTCGCGGAGGTGGCCCCGTACCACGTCGACGTGGTCGGCGACGGCGGCATCCGCCGGCAGATCGGCGACGGGCACTGGACCGCCCGGCCGGTCGGCTCGGAGCTCGTGCTGGTGGTCAGCGCGGCCGATGGCCCCGCTCTCCGGGATCTCGAACACGATCTGACCGACCGGCTCGCCACACACGCTCCTGAAGCGCCCGACCCCGCATGGCAGGACCCCGTCGACGGCGCCGACATCGAGATCCTCGGACCGATGGTGAACGACTACGTCAGCGGGCACTCGCCCCGACCGGACGAGGTTCTTCGCGACCTCATCGCCGAGACGATCAGCGCGACCGGAGGCAGCGCGGGTATGCAGGTCAGCCCTGACGAGGGCGCGTTGCTCACTCTCCTGACCTCGGTCGTCGGAGCTCGGTTGGCGGTCGAGGTCGGGACGTTCACCGGTTACTCCTCGATCTGTATCGCTCGCGGGCTCGCTGACGGCGGCCGGTTGATCACCTGTGACACGTCCGAGGAATGGACCGGCATTGCCCGCAAGTACTGGGAGCGGGCTGGGCTGTCGCATGTTATCGAAGCGCGGCTCGGACCCGCGCTGGTCACGCTCGCGTCGCTTCCGCACGACCTGAACATCGACGTCGCGTTCATCGACGCCGATAAGGACAGCTACCCGGCGTACTTCGAACAGCTCGTGCCGCGGATGCGAGTGGGCGGGCTGATCCTGATCGACAACGTGTTTCTCGGCGGTCGCGTGTTCGATCCGGCGTACCAGGAGGCTCACCATGTCGCGATGCGGAAGCTCAACGACCTGATCGCCGTGGATGAGCGGGTGGACGCGGTCATGCTTCCGGTGCGTGACGGCTTGACCGTCGCACGCCGGCGCTGAACCCGCCGCGCACTGACGCGAGCGGCTATGCCTGGATGCCGGCTCCGGCAGTGTCGCGTCTTGTCGGGCGGCAAGGCAGGGGCCAAAGTCCCGAGCTGGATGCGGTCCGTCCCACCGGCCGACCGCCGACCGCCCTCCGAACACAAAAAAGGAAGGGACGAGATCCCTTCCACTTTCAAGATATAGCGCACCTGGGGGCTTGCCGCAAGGCCCGGGTCGCGGGGCACAATCGTCGGCCGTGGGCCCGGCCGGACGAGCCGAGGTCCGGAACACGAAGGAAAGCACCAATCCTCGGAGGCATCAATCACAGTCACGCGCAACGAGTTCCCTCAGCCACCTGACCAACCCGGACAACCACCCGCGATCGAGGTAGCGGCGCTCAGCAAGACCTATGGCGAGATCGAGGCGGTGCGCAGCGTCTCGTTCACGGTCGAAGCCGGCGAGGTGTTCGGCTTCCTCGGCCCGAACGGTGCGGGCAAGAGCACGACGATCAACATGCTGTGCACGCTGGCCCGGCCGACTGCCGGCACCGCCCGCGTCAGCGGCTACGACGTCGTTCGCGACCGCGACCATGTCCGCCGTCACATCGGCCTGGTCTTCCAGGACCCGACCCTGGACGGGTATCTCACCGCCGAGCAGAACCTCCGGCTGCATGCCGAGCTGTACGGCGTCGAGTCCGCGGCCATTCCGGGTCGGATGCGCCAGATGCTCGAGATGGTCGACCTCTGGGAACGCCGGGACCAGAAGGTCATGACGTTTTCGGGCGGCATGCGCCGCCGGCTCGAGATCGCGCGCGGGTTGATGCACTCGCCGCGCGTGCTGTTTCTCGACGAACCGACGATCGGGCTCGACCCGCAGACACGCAGCTCGATCTGGCGCTACATCCGCTCGTTGCAAGAAAGGGAAGGCACCACGATCTTCATGACGACGCACTACATGGACGAAGCAGAGTTCTGCGACCGCATCGCGATCATGGACCGCGGCGAGATCGTCGTACTGGACACGCCCGAGGCACTCAAGGCGAGTGTCGGTGCCGATCGCGTGGCAATCGGCACCGCGGACGAGGACGCCGCGATCGCCTCTCTGCGGGAGCGGTTCGGGCTCGATGCGACCGTTTCCGAAGGCGCGGTGACGTTCCACGTCGGCTCGGGCGAGGCCTTCGTGCCGAGGTTGTTCGCCGAGCTCGGTGTGGGCATCACGTCGGTCTCGGTCTCGCGCCCGACGTTGGACGACGTCTTCATGCGTTACACCGGTTCGACCATCAGGGACGCCGAGGCTTCCGTGGCCGACGCACGCAACCGCCAGGCCATGCGCATGCTGATGAGGGCACGATGACCGCGACGATCGCGGACGTCGCCGCCGTACGGGTCCCGGAGCGGTCGTGGCGGTCGGAGCTGCGGGCCGTGCGGATCGTGTGGCGCCGCGATCTGGTGCGCTTCTTCGACGATCCGACCCGGATCATGACCTGGCTGGTGCAGCCGCTCGGGTTTCTGTTCGTGCTGGGCGCCGGGCTGCAGTCGCTTTCCGCGAGCTCTACGCACGGGGTCGAGCTGAAGACGTTCATCTTCCCCGGTGTGCTGTGTACGTCGCTGGTGTTCAGCGCGATGTTCAGCGCAGCGTCGCTTGCCATGGACCGCGAGTTCGGGTTTCTGCGCGAGATGATGGTCGCGCCGGTGTTGCGGTCGTCGATCGTGTTGGGCAAGTGCCTGGGCAGCACGACCATCGCAGCCAGCCAGGGCGTGATCATGCTCGCGCTGGCCGGTCTCGTACACGTGCCCTACAACCCGGTCCTGCTGCTCGGGGTGTTCGGCCTGCAGCTGCTGGTGGCGTTCACGGTCAGCGCCTTCGGCACGATGGTCGCCGCGACGATCAAGCAGTTCCAGACCTTCACGATGGTGATGCAGCTGCTCGTTATGCCGATGTTCTTCCTCTCCGGCGCGCTGTATCCGATCTCCGGTCTGCCGGCCTGGCTGGGCATCGTGAGCCGGCTCAACCCGCTGACCTACGCCGTCGACCCGATTCGCCGGTTCGTGTTCAGCCGCCTCGACGTCTCGGCGGCCGCTCGGCACACGCTTGCGCCTGGCATCACCTGGTGGGGCTGGCGCGTGCCCGCCGTGCTCGAGATGGCGATGGTGGTCGCGATCGGCCTCACGATGCTCGCGATCGCGATCGCGAAGTTCTCTCGGACGGAGTAGCGCTCAGCGCACCGCAAGCGCCATCGAGCGCTGGGTCCGCTCGACCCACGGCGCTGCGCGCAGCGAGCTGAAGATGCGCTCGGCGTCGTCGAGCAGGGCGGTCGCCGCCTCAGTCCGGTTCTCGGCGATGAGGAACTCGGCATGGTCGAGCAGGCAGCGGGCCAGCCAGTACGGCGCGCCGAAGCTGCGCAGCGCCTTCGCCGCCTCGGTGAAGTCCCCGTCGATGAGGTCGGGGGAGGCGCCGCTCAGGCGGGCGCGGAAGTACGGCACGAGCGCGCGCAGGAGGGGCGACACGCGCCCACGCGGCGTCTCGCTGACCAGCCGGAACCAGTACTCGGCGTCGGCGGGCCGGCCGCTGGAGGCGGCGAAGTCGAGCAGCAAGGTCCAGTACGTCGGGAAGTCGTCGTCGAGGCCACCGAACTGGTAGTAGGTCGTGATCGCCTCGAGCTGCTTGCTGATCGCGGAGTCGGCGTCGCCGTCCCGCCAGGCGGCAACCGCACTCGTCGTGAGCAGGGCGGCGTTCCACTGCACCGCGACGTTGGCGGGGTCGGCGTCGGGCGGGATGCGACGGGCCTCGGATCCCCGTGCCATTGCCATGACGGCGAGGTAGGAGTCCAGGACCGAGGAGATGTCCCGATAGCTGTCGGCGTCGAGGTCGACAGCCAGGCTTTCCATCTCGTCCCATGCGCCGCAGACCCAGTACACGAATGCGGCCGTTCCCACCAGGTAAGCGCCGGTGTCGCGCGAGCCCAGCCGTCTCGCCACCTGCAGGCCTTCCTCGACGTGCTGGCGGGCGGCGGTGATGTCGCGAGCGGCGCCGAAGCTGGCCAGGTTGTTCAGGGGAATCAGCTCGGCCGCGGGCAGCTTGTGCACCCTCGCCACCGACAGTGCGACCTGGAGCAGGCCGAGTCCCATCGTCGGGCGGCCCGACGTCATGAGAATGGCGCCGTAGCCGCCCAACGTGTCGCTGAGCAGCTTCCAGTCCTCGGCCGCCTCTGCGAGCGACGTGCAGATGTCCGCCCATCGGGTTGCCTTCTCGAGGTCCACGATGCTGGCGAAGTACGCCCTGGTGACGTTCTGAGCGAGCCGGGTCCGGACTCGAATCGTCTCGGGGGTGTCCGGCATCGACTCGAACACGGGGATCAGCCGGTCGGGCAGGCCGTGTCCGAGGCCCTGGTTGTTCAAGGCGTCACCGATCACCACCAGAGCCTGGGCGGCCTCCAGCGGCAGGCCGGCATCCTCCGCAGCGCTTCTTGCGTCTTCGGCCAGCTCGACGGCGCTGCGCAGGTCACCGGCGGTGACTGCGCTCGACGCCGCACCGACACCGAGTCGAGCGCGCGCGGCAGGCTCCTCGGCGAACTGCAAGGCGCGGGTGAAGTACCGCTGCGCTTGAGCCGGAGCACCGAGCGAGCTCGCGCGGGCGGCTGCAGTCTCGAGCATTGCCACGCCGCGCGCCGCGAGATCGGGAGCGTCGGCGGCGCCGGGATCAGCCGCCCGCGCATCCAGATAGTGGGAGGCGATGACCGCGGCGTAGGTGTCTGCGTCCGCCTCGCTTCCGAGCCGCTCGGCCGCAAGCAGATGCCGCGCCTTGCGGTCGCGTCGCGAAAGGGTCTCGTACGCGACGGCTCGAACCATCGCCTGCACGAACCGGTACTGTCCGCGCTCGGGCGAGCGCGGGTCGCTGTCGAGGACCAGGATCTCCTTGCGCACCAGGCCATCGACCGCGCGATCGAGGGCATCAGGGTCGGTGTTGCCCTCGCTCAACGCAGCGAGTGAGGCGCGCGGGAAGGACAGCCCGAGGACCGCGCCGTCCTGTACGACGCGCCGTTCCTCCGACGTCAGCGTGTCCAGGCGGGCCGCGATCAGCGTGTGCAGGCTGGTTGGCGCACTGGCGTCCACGTCGGGATCGATGCCCTCGGCCACGACGTACCGGCCCTCGTGCGGGATCACCACGTCGCGGTCGATGAGTGCGCGCACCGTCTCTACGGCGTACAGCGGGATGCCTTCGGAACGGGTGACGAGCGTCGCGCGCAAACGTTCCGACAACCCGTCGACCAACCCGTCAACCAGCCGCTCCATGGCCGGCGCACCGAGCGGCTCGAGGTGCAGCGGTGTGGATCGCCGACCGGTGGACCAGTGCGGCCGCCTTTCGTCGAGCTCCGGGCGGGCAAAGCCGAGGACGAAGATCGGCGCCTGGCTGCGGGCCAGCAGATGCTCGATGAAGTCGAGCAGTCCGTCGTCGGCCCACTGGAGGTCCTCGACGAGCAGCGCGACTCCGGTTGCCTCGTCATCGATCAGGCGCTCGAAGAAGACCTGCCAGGCGGCGAACAGGTCAGCCGGCGCGTAGCTGTCGCGCGCGGACAGATCGCCGCCGAGCAGGACTCCGAGCCGGGGAGACAGCCAATCCCGCTCCTCGGGGTCGGTCACCCACCGGTTCAGGCCGGTATCCAGCTTCGTTGCGATGACCGCGGGCTCGTCGCCGTCGAGTACGCCGAGCCGGCTGCGAACCATCTCGGCTAGCGCGCGGAACGCAACGCCCTCGCCGTAGGAGATGCAGCGTCCGCGGTGCCAGCGCACCGTGCTGACGACGCCGTCGATGTACTTCTCGAACTCCCAGCCAAGCCGGGTCTTGCCGACGCCGGGCAGCCCACTCACCGCGACCAGCCGCGGTCGGCCCTCCTCCATCGTCGCGTGGAAGAGCTCCTTCACCAGCCGCATCTCCCGGTCGCGGCCGACGAAGGGTGCCTCGAGGCCGTCGACGCGCTGGGCGCCGCCGACCGACGCGACCACCTGGCGAGCCGCGAAGACGGTCACCGGCTCGGTCTTGCCCTTGAGCAGATGCGAGCCCGCGTCGGTGTAGGCGATACCGCCGGACGTGAGCCGCCGGGTGGTGTCGTCGACCCAGACCTGGTGGGGAGCCGCGAGGGACTGCACCCGCGCCGCGGTGTTGACGACGTCGCCCGCGACCATGCCCTCGCCGGTCGCGCCGAGGGTGACCGCAACCTCACCGGTGACCACCCCGACGCGTAGGGCGAGGTCGGGCGCACCGACCTCGTCGCCCAGCGCCTTCACCGCGTCGATCAGGTCGAGCCCGGCGCGAACCGCGCGCTCGGCATCGTCCTCCTGGGTGGTCGGGACGCCCCAGACCGCCATGACCGCGTCGCCGATGAACTTCTCGACCGTGCCGCCGAACCGGGTGACGATCGTGCGAGCGACGACGAAGTAGCGCGAGAGCAGTTCTCGCACGTCCTCGCTGTCGCGGGCTTCGGACAGGGTCGTGAACCCGACCAGGTCGGCGAACAGGACGGAGGTCACGCGCCGCTCGGCAACCGGCGCCGACGACGCCTGGACCGGCTTGTTCTGCCCGGCCGGCGCCTCGCCGGCCGGCACGGAAAGTGTGGAGCCGCACCAGGAGCAGAACCGCCCGCTGGCCGCATGCCCGCAGCTCGGGCAGGTCAGCGACAAGGCGGTGCCGCAGTTCGAGCAGAACCGCGCGTCGGCACCGTTCGCTGCGCCACAGGACCCGCACTGCGGCTCCGTCGTCATGTGGGGACCCTATTCGACCGCCGCTGGCGCGGTACGGCGAACGCGAAGGGGACGCGCAAGGCTCCGGCGCTTACGCGCCTTGTGCTTCGATCTCCTCGTCGGTCAGGAACTCTTCGGCCGCGGAGGGGCGACCGAGGAAGTAGCCCTGCGCGTAGCGGACGCCGAGGCTGCGCAGCACGCTGAGCTCGCCGCCGTCCTCGACTCCTTCGGCGACGATGCTCGCGCCCGTGCCGTCGGCGAACGCGACCAGGGCCGTGGCCAAGGCTCGTCGTACCGGGTCGATGTCGATCGATGTGATCAAGGCCCGGTCGAACTTGATGTAGTTGGGGGCGAGCTTGAGGATGTCGGTCATGCTCGCGTAGCCGGCGCCCGTGTCGTCGACGGCGAGGCGCGCGCCTTCATGGCGGATGGCCTGCAGTGTCGAGAGCAGCTTCGGATAGTCGTCGACGCTCTTGTACTCGGTGAGCTCGATGATCACGCGCTTGATGTGATCGGCGATCGCTTCGCGGAACCGTTCGGACATCACCGTGGCGGGCCCGACGTTGAGTGTGACGTCGACCTTGCTCGGCAGCTTGTCCAGCTGGGAGAGCGCGCGCTCGACCGCGAGCAGCTCCAGGTCGACGCCGAGGCCGGCCCGGTGTGCTTCCTCGAACCAGACGTTCGGCGGCTGATGCGGGGCAGCCTCGAAGCGGGTCAGCGCCTCGACCGCCGTCATCCCGTTCGCGACCAGGTCGAAGATCGGCTGGTAGACGACGGTCAGGGCGGTCGGGTCCCGGAGGATCCCGCGGACGCGGCGAGCGGAGTCGATGTTCTCGACCGTGTCCGGGCTGAGCACGCTCATGACATAGCGCGTCGCGGCGTCCTGGCCGACGACGGCGGTGTCGGCCGCATCCGGAGGTGCGTCGGGCGTATCGCCCGGCTGCATGAGATGGCTCTTGATCCGTGAGAGGTCACGGGCCGAGCTCACGACCACGGCGACGAAGTCGGCGACCTGGTTGACGGTTGCGACGTCGGCGTCGGAGAACGCGTGCGCACGCTCGGAGTTGATGGTCAGTACGCCGATGGCCTGCTCGCCTCGCATCAGCGGCATGCACATGATCGAGACCACTGAGAGCCGCCGGCCGGTCTCGCGGTCGACACGGTGGTCGGTCTCGCTGTCGTCCGAACGCTGCAGGTGGCCGGTCCGGACCGCGAGCCCGGCCAGGCTGGTCGCGTAGTCGACCTTTGTGCCGATGTAAGAAGCCTGCTTGCCGGCGGCGCTCACATACGTGATGCCGCTCTCGTCGGTGAAGCCGACGAGCACACCATCGGCAGCTCGAATCAGCTCGAGCGTGCGCTCGGTCACGCGCTGAAGGAGGCGCGAAGGGTCGGTGATCTGACCCATTGCGTCGGCCAGGTCAGCGGAGATCGTCATGTCGACGACTCCGCGTCGCCGCCGACCAGCGCAGTCGCCGGGAGGCACAGCATCTTGTCAAAATCGACAGGTCACGCTGATGCCTTAAGCGCTGCACCAGCCACAGCAGCGAACGCCACGGCCGTGATTTTGCGCGCCAGCCGGTGGCCGAACGGTATTCACGCGGCGGTTTCGGTGGGTGGGTCGGTCGTGGTGGGGTAGCTGGCGGGTGGCTGTCGCGTGGTGTAGCCGAAGGGGCTGGTCCAGATCGTGGTCTGGTCGGGCTGGGTGTGTGAGGTCCAGTGTTTCTTGGTTTTCATCTGGTGGTGCATGCGGCACAGGCAGCGCAGGTTGCAGGTCGCGGTGATCCCGTGGTCGGTCCATTCCTGGTCGTGGTCGATGTCGCAGTGCCGGGCGGGGCGGGAGCAGCCGGGGAACCGGCAGGTCCGGTCCCGGGCGGTGATGATCCGCCGTAGCTGTGTGCT
>DATJSI010000033.1 GCA_035504215.1 Mycobacteriales bacterium | reverse complement strand
CAGGATGCCCGCGTTGTTGATGACGACGTCCACGGTGCCGAACGCGTCGAGCGCGGTCTGCACGATCGCGGCGCCCCCGTCCGGACTCGACACCGAGTCGTGGTTGGGCACCGCCTCGCCCCCGGCGGCCGTGATCTCGTCGACGACCCGCTGCGCGGCGGAGTCACTTCCACCCTCGCCGTGGACCGAGCCGCCGAGGTCGTTCACGACCACCCGGGCGCCTCTGCGGGCGAGCTCGAGCGCGTAGGTGCGGCCGAGGCCGCCACCGGCGCCGGTGACGATCGCGACCCGGCCGTCGAAGGAGATCTCGGACACGTTGGCACTCCTGATGTTCGTGTGGTCTGTAGAACGAGATTCTGCCGGTTGCCGGTTGGGCGGTCTCCGGGTGGGTGGCAGACTCGCAACCATGCCCTCGAGCCCGACCACGCGCGCGCTCGGGTTGACCGGCTCGCTCGGCGGGGTCGCGACCGCAGCCGGCAGCGGCGCGCTGATCATCGGGCTGGGCGAGGGCTGGTACCGCGACCTCGATCGGCCCCGCTGGGCGATGCCCGCGGCTGCATTCGCACCGGCCTGGTCGGTAGTGGCGGCCAGCCAGGCGGTCGGCGCCTGGCTGCTCTGGCGGGCCGAGGACCGCCGGGACGCGGTCGACATCCCGGCGCTTTCGTCGTACGCCGTCCAGCTGTGGCTCAGCCTCGCCTGGATGCTGCTGTTCTTCGGCCTTCGCCGCCCCGCGCTCGCGATGATCGAGATCTGCGTCCTGTGGGTCGCGATCGCGATCACGATCGCGGAGTTCGGTCGGCGTCACCCGCTCGCGGCCGCGCTCGTGCTCCCGTCGTTGGCGGCGATCAGCTACGTCGCTGCGCTGAACGCCTCGATCTGGCGCCGCAACCGCTGACCGGCGCTACGCCGGCACCACGCGCCAGCGCCGGTGTTCCAGCGACGGCATGCGCTCGCGGCACTCGGCGAGCCGCTCGACCGAAACCTCGGCGACGGCGACTCCCGGTTCGCCTTCCAGCGACGCGAGAACCACCCCGAACGGATCGATGATGCAGCTCTCGCCGGTGTAGGTCGGCGGGTTGGCCACCGAAGCCGCGAGGTAGCAGACGTTCTCGATCGCACGGGCGGTCGCGAGCGTGCGGAACTGCTGCGCCTTGAGCGGGCCGGCCACCCACGCCGCCGGAGTCACCAGCACCGTGACCCCGTCGTCGGCGAGCGCACGACTCAGCTCGGGAAACCGGATGTCGTAACAGGTGAGCACGCCGACGCGCAGGTCGCCGCAGTCGAAGACCAGCCGCTCCGACGCAGCGCCGCCGGCGAGCCGGTCGGACTCACGCCAGCCGAGCGCGTCGAACAGGTGTTGCTTGCGGTAGCGCCCGATCAGTCGGCCGTCGGGGCCGATCGCGACCACTGTGTTGTAGGCATGCCCCGCGTCGCCTTCCACCGACTCGAACATCCCCGCCACGATGGTGACCTCGCGCCTGGCCGCGACCTCGGACAGCCCGGTGACGAACGGACCGTCGAGCGGCTCGGCGACCTGCGCGAGCGAGAGCTCGACCGGCAGGAAGTCGTGCATTGCGCCCTCGGGCCCGACCACCAGCCCGGCGCCGCGGTCGGCGGCGGTCTCGACGAGACGGCGCAACGTTTCGAGATTGGCCGGCTTGTCCCCACCGAGGGCGTACTGAGCGACCGCGATCTCCATGTCCCCATCCAACTACGCTCAACGTTCATGCGCCTCGTCGAACGGATGCAGAGCTTCGGTACGACGATCTTCGCCGAGATGAGCGCGCTCGCCCTAATGACCGGATCGGTCAACCTCGGCCAGGGTTTCCCGGACACCGACGGTCCGCGCGAGATGCTCGACCGAGCTGCGGCCGGGCTCCACGACGGTCTCAACCAGTATCCGCCGGGCCCGGGGATGGCGGTGCTGCGATCGGCGATCTCGGCGCATCAGCAGCAGTACTACGACCTCGCCTTCGACCCCGACACGGAGATCCTCGTCACCGTGGGAGCGACCGAGGCGATGGCCGCGTCCGTGCTCGCGCTGTGCGAGCCCGGCGACGAGGTCATCGTCTTCGAGCCCTACTACGACTGCTACGCCGCGGTCGTCGCGCTGGCCGGCGGCGTGCGAGTGCCGGTCCCGCTTCGACCGGCCGAGACCGGCGGGCGATTCACCTTCGATCCCGACCAGCTGCGTGCCGCGGTCACGCCACGCACCCGCCTGCTGCTGCTCAACTCGCCGCACAACCCGACCGGCACCGTGCTCACTCGCGACGAGCTCGCGATGGTCGCCGACGTGTGCCGGGAGCACGACCTGGTAGCGATCTCCGACGAGGTCTACGAACACCTGACGTACGACGACAACGTCCACATCCCGCTCGCCACCATCCCGGGCATGCGCGAGCGAACGGTGACCATCTCGAGCGCCGGCAAGACCTTCAACGTGACCGGCTGGAAGATCGGCTGGCTGTGCGCGACGCCCGAGCTGGTTCGTGCCGTCAACACGGTCAAGCAGTTCATGACTTTCACTCACAGCGCGCCGATGCAGGTCGCTGTCGCGTACGCACTCTCGGAGCAGGCGGACTGGGTCGCGGGGCTGCGCGACAGCCTCCAGTCGCGGCGCGACCGGTTGGCCGCCGGGCTCGAGGCGGTGGGCCTCACGGTGAGTCGCCCGCAGGGGACCTACTTCATCCAGGCGGACGTCCGAGCCCTGGGCCTCCATGACGGCGAGGTGTTCGCGCGCGGGCTCCCCCATGATGCCGGCGTGGTCGCGATCCCGACCGGCGTGTTCTGCGACACCCCAGGCGTCGGTACGCCGTTCGTGCGCTTCGCGTTCTGCAAGCGGGACACGGTGCTCGACGAAGCGGTGGCGCGGCTCACGACGTACGCCGAGAAGCGCCGCGCGGGGTAGTCCCGGCTGCCTACGGCACGAGCCAGTCGATCCACCGGCCATGGAAGTCGGCGCGCGCGACCTGAACGCGCTGGCCGTCCGGCCAGATCCTGACGTTCATCCCGTAACAGGTCTCGTCGCCGTTGTCGGCGCGACCGGTCGTGACGAACGCGACCTGCTGAGTCTCGCCCGCTTGCTCGAGACACTCGCGGACGGCGCGTCGCCGTTCCTCGGGCAGATAGCTGAGTGCCGCGGTCTCCCACACGACGGTGAGGCCGTCGTGCCGACGCCGCGCGAGCAGGTCCGGCAGGAGTGTGACGAGGTCGCCGACGATGATCGGTGGAGGGTTGTCCCGGGTGGTCGCGATCGCGCGGTCGAGCTGTTCGAACCGCCAGGCCTGGTCCGGCCAGACGAATGACTTGAGCAGGGTCGCACCGTCCGGATCGGTGACGTCGATCGGCGAGATCTCGATGCCGGTCCGGTCGCGCACCGTGATCGGCGTCGACAGCAGCGCCGCGGGCACGATCCCGCGCTCCTCGCCCTCCAGCGCCAGCCTCGCGTCGGGAGCGCCCCACTCGCCCTCGGCGTACCGATACCGGTAGTCCGGCCAGCCGAGGTTCAGCCCGGCACTCGAACCGAGCTCGATGACATCGAGCACGCTGGCAGCGGTGCGCCGCGCGACCTCCAGGAAGCACGGCAACAACATCCAGCAACGCTGCACCTCGTTGGTCTGGACGCTGCGGGTCGCGACGAACTCGCGCAGAAAGCCGTAATGCGTGCCGATCGCGTCGACCGCGCCATCCCAGCCGATGTCTCCGCGAAGCACCAGGAAGTGCAGCCCGCTGAGCAAGCGAAGCGGCGCGTCCCAGCGCGGCGGTGTCTCGAAGAGGGCACCGACCCGTGGGTCGTCGGCGAGCCGCCGGCACAGCTCGGCGTACTGGGGTGAACGGCCCTCGGCCTGCCCGGCCTGGAAGGTGAACAACGCGGATATGTCGATCTGCTCATCCGGCACGGCCGTTCACGGTAGCGTCCCGCGACGTAGCGACCCTGACCAGGCGCAACGAAGAGATCGGAGCCAGCACATGACGACCGCCGAACAGCCGCAGATCGACACCACTGACATGGTCAACCTGCACCGCGTCTTCCGGAACGCGTTCACGGAGTCGGTCGGCTGGCTGCACGACGCAGCCGCTGCGGATGCCGGGCGCGTCGACGACGTCGGAAGCTACTTCGACAACGTCCTTCGCCTGCTCCACGTGCACCACGAGGGCGAGGACGAGCTCATGACGCCGCGGCTCGTGGAGAGGGGCGACGTCGACGAGGTGGCCGAGGTCAGGCGGGTGGCCGGTCAACACCCGGACGCCCAGGACGCGATCGAGCGGGCCGAGCAGGCCGTGGCGCAATGGCGAGCCGACCCCACCGACGAGACGAGCGCCACGGCTGCCTCGGCGCTCACCGCTCTCGGCACAACCCTCGGCGAGCACCTCGATGACGAGGAACGGAGCGTGCTGCCGATCGCGGCGCGCTACCTCAGCCAGCCGGAGTGGGCCGAGCTGCCCCGGCACGGGATGCAGCACTTCGACGGCGACAAGATCTGGCTGGTGCTGGGCTTGATCCAGGAGCAGATGACGCCTGAGCAGATCGCGCACATGCAGGCAGTCATGCCTCCTCCGGTTGCCGACTGGTGGGCCAACGAGGGCCGACCGCAGTTCGAGACCTTCGTGACCGGGCTACGCGGCTAGCGCCCGTGAAACGGGTTCCGCGCTCGGCGGAACTTGCGGCCGGTTGCGGGCACTTGCCGCCCTCGTAAGGTGGGCGGATGGTGAACCTGTCGCGTCAGAGCCCCCCGATCCTGCTCGAGATCGACCTCACCTCGGCGCCGATCGACGCCGAGCCGGACGACCCGATCGCGAAGCTGCGCAGCCGCGGCAAGCCGCGGCTGAAGGCGGTGCTCCGCACGCTGCACGAAGCAGGTGACGACGACAGAGTCGTCGGGCTGGTGGCGAAGCTCGGCACGTCGGTGTTCCCGCTCGCGATCGCCCAGGAGCTCCGCGACGGGGTGCGCGCGTTCGCCAAAAGCGGGAAGCCGGCGGTCGCCTGGGCGGAGACCTTCGGTGAGTTCAGCACCGGCACGATTCCCTACTACCTCGCCACCGGCTTCGACGAGATCTGGATGCAGCACTCGGGCGAACTCGATCTCATCGGTCTGTCGGCCGAGGTCAACTTCCTGCGCGGCACTCTCGACAAGATCGGCGTCGAGCCGCAGCTGGACAAGCGCTACGAGTACAAGAACGCCGCCGACCGCATCATGCGCAAGGACTTCACTCCTGAGCACCGCGAAGCAATCGACCGGCTGACCGAGTCGGCCTGGGACGGCATCTGCGCGCAGATCGCGCAGGCTCGCGGCATGAGCGTCGAGGAGCTGCGCGCAATCGTCGACGCCGCTCCACTCACGATCAACCAGGCGGTCGAGCGCAAGCTGATCGACCAGCGCGGCTACCGCGATGAGGTGTACGCCGACGTCCGCCGCCGCCTCGGTGGCGACGTCCGCCTGCTCTTCGCGCATCGCTGGTCACCAAGGAAGCCGTTGCCCGAACGCGCCGCCGCCCTGTTGCCCGGGCGCGACCGCGGCGTGCTCGCGTTGATCGAAGGGCACGGCGCGATCGTCACCGGCCGCAACCGGAACTCACCAGTGGACGGAAGGATGATGGGCTGCGACAGCGTGACCTCGGCCTTCCGCGCGGCGCGCAAGGATGACAAGGTCCGCGGAGTGGTGTTCCGGGTCGACTCGCCGGGCGGTTCGTACGTCGCCTCCGACACGATCTGGCGCGAGGTGGGCCTCACCTCGACGGCGGGTAAGCCGGTCGTGGTCTCCATGGGTGCGGTCGCGGGGTCCGGCGGTTACTACGTCTCAATCCCTGCCGACGTCATCGTCGCGCAGCCCGGCACCCTCACCGGGTCGATCGGAGTCTTCGGTGGCAAGGCCGTGATCGAAGGACTTCTCGACAAGGTCGGACTGCACACCGGCGCGGTCTCCCGGGGCGCGCGGGCCCGGCTGTTCTCGAACCGCGTCGGCTTCACCGATGACGAGCGGGCGCGGCTCGCCGAGTGGCTCGACGAGGTCTACTCCGACTTCACCGGCAAGGTCGCCGAGAGCCGCGGCATGAGCCGGGAAGCCGTTCACGAGGTGGCCAGAGGACGGGTGTGGACCGGCGCCGACGCCTCGAACAACGGGCTGGTCGACGTGCTCGGCGGGATGCGCGAGGCAACGGCGATCGCGCGCGAGCGGGCGGGACTCGCTGCGGATGCGCCGCTTCGCCCTGCGATCAAGGTTCCACCGCAGCGGCGGCTGCGGGCACCGCGGTCCAGCGACGACCCGCGCGCCGCTTCGATGTCGATGACCAGCGGCTGGGGTGAGTTCGCGTCGATCGCGAACTGGCTCGGCCTCCCGAGTGGAGGACCGCTCATGATGCCCGGCGTCCGGCTCCGATGACTGAGTCCAGCGCCGACACCTATGACGTGATCGTCATCGGTGGCGGGCCGCCAGGTGAGAACGCCGCTGACTATGCGCACAAGGGCGGGCTGTCGGCGGTCCTCGTGGAAAGCGAGCTCCTCGGCGGCGAATGCTCGTTCTGGGCCTGCATGCCGAGCAAGGCCCTGCTGCGGCCGGTCGAGCTGCTGCATGCCGCACACGCCGTTCCCGGCGTACCGATCGGCGACCGGCTCGACACCGACAAGGTGTTCGCGCGTCGCGACGAGTTCAACCACCATCGCGATGACTCGAGCCAGGTCGAGTGGGCGACCAACGCAGGGCTCGACGTCGTGCGCGGTCACGGCCGGCTGGCCGGCGAGCGCGTCGTGGAGGTCGAGTCGGCGGACGGATCGAAGCGAACCTTGACGGCGCGACATGCCGTCGTCCTCGTCACCGGCACCACAGCCGCGGTTCCGCCCGTTCCGGGGCTGCGGGAAGCACAGCCGTGGATCTCCCGTGACGCGACCAACCTGGTCGAGGTGCCGGGACGGATCGTGGTCATCGGCGGTGGTGTCGTCGGCTGCGAAGCGAGCACCTGGCTGCGCGCGCTCGGCGCCGAGGTCACCCTGCTCGTCCGCGAAGACCGGCTGCTGATCCGGACCGAGCCGTTCGCCGGCAACCTCGTCGCGGATGCCATGCGCGAGTCGGGCATCGATGTGCGCCTCGGCGTCAACATCGAGGAAGTGCGCCGCGGCGCGGTCACCAACGTGGCCATCGGGAAGATCCGCGGTGCGGAGGTCACGGTCGTCGCGGACGGCGAGGAGCATGTCGCGGACGAGGTGCTGGCAGCGGTGGGCCGGGTGCCGCGCAGCGACGACGTCGGCCTGCCGTCGGTCGGGTTGAGCCCCGGCGGTTACATCGAGACCGATGACACGATGACCGTGCGCGGCGTCGACGGCGACTGGCTGTATGCCGTCGGGGACGTGAACGGCCGCGCTTTGCTCACCCACATGGGCAAGTACCAGGCCAGGGTGTGCGGTGACGTGATCGCCGCCCGCGCTGCCGGCAAGCCGCTCGACGGGCTGCGTTACCGCGCCAGCAGCGACCACGGCGTGATCCCTCAGGTGACGTTCACCGACCCTCAGGTCGCCTGCGTCGGCCTGACCGAGGCGGAGGCACGAGCGGCCGGGGCCAACGTGCGCTGCGTCGAGTACGACCTCGGCAACCTGGCCGGCACCTCGCTGCTCCAGGACGGCTACACCGGCCGGGCGAAGCTCGTCGTCGACGCCGACGCCGAGACCCTGCTCGGTGCAACCTTCGTCGGGCCCGAGATCGGAGAGGTCGTGCACTCGGCGACCGTCGCGATCGTCGGCAAGGTGCCGATCGAGGTGCTCTGGCACGCGGTCCCGTCGTACCCGACCGCTTCCGAGATCTGGCTGCGGTTGCTGGAAACCTGGCGCGCCGGATCCTGAGCCTTGGTTCAGCCTCGTACGATCGCGACGTGACCGAGAACCTCGCGACCATCACGGTGCCCGACGGGCGGACGCTCGGCTACGCCGAGTGGGGTGATCCCGACGGCACCGCGGTGTTCAACCTGCACGGCACTCCGGGCTGCCGACTCAACCGGCACCCCGACGACGCGAAGCTGAGAGCAACCGGCGCCCGGATCGTCACCTACGACCGGCCCGGCTACGGCGCATCCGACCGGGACCGAGGCCGCGTGGTCAACGACTGCGTCGCCGACGTCGCCGCGCTCGCCGATGCGCTGGGCTTCGATCGCTTTGCGGTGGTCGGCGGCTCGGGCGGCGGCCCGCACAGCCTTGCGGTCGCGGCCGGGCTCCCCGAGCGGGTCACCCGAGCGGTGTGCGTGGTGGGAATCGCGCCGTACGACGTCCTCGGCGAGGCGTGGCTCGACGGGATGGATCCCGCGAACGTGAAGGAGTTCGGCTGGGCGCTCGAGGGCGAGAGCCGGGTCGCCGCCGAGCTCGAGCAGGCAGCCCGCGAGATGCTCGAACGGGTCGCGGACGATCCGGCGAACCTGCTGGCGGAGTTCGACCTGCCGGAGGCCGACCGGGCGATCCTCGCCCGGTCAGACATGGCCGCCGTGATCCGCGAGTCGGTGACCGAGTGCGTGCGCAACGGGATCTGGGGCTGGGCGGACGACGACCTGGCGTTCACGCGACCCTGGGGTTTCGACCCGTCGACGATCTCCGTGCCGACCGCGATCTGGTGGGGCGCGGAGGACGTGCTCGTCCCACCTGCGCACGGCGAGTGGCTCGCTGACAACGTTCCGGGTGCGATCACCCGGGTGAGCACCGGCGGGCACATGGCCGACCCGGACACCGAGCTGGAGAAGCTCTACGGCTGGTTGGTCGGCGGCACCATGTGGGCAGACTGACCGAATGCCAGCCGAGCAGCCGCAGATCCTCGCAACGTCCGGCGGCTGGACGGGCTCGCCCGCCGGTCGCTTCCGCCCGCAACGCGGAGCGCTGGTCAACCACCTGCTCCGCCTGACCGGAAAGAGCCTGCCGAAGGTGTGCTTCCTCGCCACTGCCGGCGGCGACAACGACGAGGAGATCGCCGGTTACTACAACGCCTTCGCCGGCGCCGAGGATGCCGTGGTCAGCCACCTCGAGCTGTTCCTGATGCCTAACGTTCCGGACCCGGCCGCGCACCTGCTCGCACAGGACGCGATCTGGGTCGGCGGCGGCTCGGTCGCGAACCTGCTCGCGATCTGGCGCACGCACGGTCTCGACGCCGCCTTCCGGGCGGCCTGGGAGCGCGGCATCGTCCTCGGCGGGGTGTCCGCGGGCTCGTTGTGCTGGCACGTCGGTGGAACCACCGACTCCTTCGGTCGCGACCTGCGGCCCGCGCCGGCCGGTCTCGGCCTGCTGCCGTACTCCAACGGCGTGCACTACGACGGGGAAGAGCAGCGCCGCCCGCTGATGCACAAGCTGGTGGGCGAGGGCACGCTGCCCGACGGCTACGCCACCGACAACGGCGTCGGCCTGCACTACATCGGTACGACGCTGCACGAGGTCGTCAGCGAGATCGAGGGCGCGAACGGCTACCGGATCGAGCGCGTCGCCCCGGGCGAGGTCCGCGAGACGGTGCTCGAGCCGAGGCTGCTGACCGGGTGAGCCCGGGCGGCGGCCTTCGGGCCGCTGTGCAGAGCGCGGTCGCCGTCGATCGATCGGGGTTCGCGCCGATCATCGCGATTCGCGCTGCAGCGGGTGTCGTCGTACCGTTCGCGATCGGCGTCGGCTCGGGGCATCCGGCTGAGGGAGCGATCGCCGCGGCGGGCGCGCTGCCGGCCGGCGTCGCCGCCTTCGGCGAGGGCTTCAGGTCGCGCGCGACCACGATGCTCGTCACGGGGACGGGCATGGCCCTGAGCACGTTCGTCGGCGGCCTGGTGGCCGGTCACCTCGCGGCAACCCTGATTGCGCTCGCGGGCTGGGGCTTCGCGGCCGGCATTTCGGTGGTGCTCGGTCGCGAAGCGAGCATCGTCGGCACCCAGGCGGTCATCGGCCTGGTGGTCTTCGGTCGTTTCCCGTCAACCCTGGCTCAGTCCGCGGTCCATGCCGGCTGGGTGCTGGCCGGCGCCGCACTGCAGGCGCTGCTCGCACTCGTCATCCGCCCGCCGGAGCGGTTCGTTTCGGAACGCCGCACCCTGGCCGAGGCTTACTCGGACCTTGCCGCGGTTGCCCGCGACCCCGGGCGCACTGCCGCGACCACGATCAGCGAAATGGCGATGGCCCCCACCCTGCTGAGCCGCCGTACGCCGAGCGAGGACGTCGAGCTGTTGCGTGGCCTGTCCGACGAGGCCAACCGGATCCGGCTCGAGCTGCAGTCCCTCGCGACCTTCCCCGAGGTCGAGCTCGGCCGATCGGTCCGGGCCGCCGCGGCGGACTGGCTCGACCGCAGCGCGACCGCGATCCGGCAGGGCGGGCGCGCCGGTCCGGAAGACCCCACGCTCGCCGACTGCGTCGATGCACTTCGGGACCGCCGGGAGCAGGCGAGCCCAGGGCGAGCAGGAACGCCGGAGCGCTACATCGCCGCGCGCGCGTCCGCGCTGCTCGGGCAGCTGCGCGCCGTCGACCGGTTGGTGGATGCGCTCACCGGCGTCCGGCGGCTGGCCCTGCCCCGCATCGTCGGCGCACCGGCCGTCCTGATGCTGCCGCACCGCGCGGCGGACTCCGCCCGCCGCGTCGCCGCGACCGTGCGCGACCCGCATTCCTCGGCGTTCCGTCACGCCGTACGGCTGGCGGTCGTCCTGCCGGTCGCCGAGGCGCTCAGTCATGTCTTGCCCTGGCAGCGCGGCTACTGGGTGACCCTCACGGCACTCGTCGTCCTGAAGCCGGACTACGGCGCGACCGTGCAGCGGGGTTTCGCCCGCGTCGGCGGCACCGGGCTCGGCGCCGTCCTTGCCGGCCTGCTGGTCGTGGCGATTCATCCTTCCGGCGCTGCGCTCTCCGTCGCGCTCGCCGTGGTGACGTGGGGGGCGTACGCAACCTTTGCCGCGTCCTATGCGCTGTACTCGTTCGCGGTCACGGCAATCGTCGTGTTGTTGCTCACCGCGGTCGGCGGAAACCAGCTCTCGACGGTTGCGGATCGCGGTCTCGACACCCTCGTCGGCGGCACGCTCGCCCTGGTCGCCTACGCAGTCTGGCCGACCTGGGAGCGCGCGACGCTGGAGTCCGCCACCGACGGCCTCGTGCGAGCGCTGGCAGACTACGCCGATGTGCTGCTTGCGGCCTATGAGGATCCGGATGCCGTCGACCGTTCGACCGTCGCTGCAGCAGCGCTGGCGGCGCGGCGCGCTCGAATCGCCGCGCAGGCATCGCTCAGCCGAGCGGTCGCCGAGCCGCCACGCGCGGGCGCGGACACCGACCGCGCCGGCGGTGTCCTCGCGGCCTGCCGCCGGATCGTGATC
Organism: Mycobacteriales bacterium; assembly: GCA_035504215.1. Classification (NCBI taxonomy): domain Bacteria; kingdom Bacillati; phylum Actinomycetota; class Actinomycetes; order Mycobacteriales; species Mycobacteriales bacterium. Next base: position 49,726 of record DATJSI010000033.1, on the reverse strand, counting down.
GCGCTGCATGCGTTGCGCGCGACTCTCGACGACACGTCGGAACACGTCGCAATCCCGGAGGTCGCACCGATCCGCGACGCAGTCGTGTCGTCCTTGCGCGGCCTCGCGCAACACGATGGGAGCGCACTCGGCGAGCTGCGCGAGCGTCAGCAGGAGCTGGACGCGGCAGCGAACGTCGACCCGACGAGCTTGCGTGCACGTCGACAGGCTCTGCTCGCGGCGCACCTCGACCCGTTGGTCGACAGCGTCGACACGCTGGCGCACGTCATGACGGCGGCCTGACTCAACCGAGTCGCCGGCCGGTCGACTCTCCCGATCGCGGCAGCTGCTGGCCGTCGCGCACGGACCTGGTCGTCCCGATGAACTCCGTGAGGTCCGTATCGGCAAGCACACGGAAGCGCACCGAGTTGGCAGCGCCGCGCCTGCGCAGCTCGGCACTGGGTAAGGCACGGTCGGCGCCGGCAAGAACGATGTTGCCCGACCGCCGACCTCGAAGCACTCCAGGCTCGGCCAGCATCACGACGTCGCTGAAGATCTCACGCATGGTCGCCGCGACGACCTTGGCCAGGGCGAACGGCACCGCGTCCGAGAGGTTGCAGACGTAGAGCCCACCCGGACGCAGTGCCCGGTGTGCCGATCTCAACGCCTCGCCGGTGAACATCCCAGTCACGGTCTCAGGGCCTTCGTAGACGTCGGAGACGACGAGATCGAAGCGCGATGGCCGGGTCCGGGACAGCGCGACGGCCGCATCGTCGAGCTTCACCGTCGTGCCGGCAATCCGTCCGAGCGACGCTGCGAGCCGGGCGATTTCGGCGGAGTGCTCGATGACCCGCTGGCGCGAACCCGGGTGACGCACGACGAGCCAGCGCGGCACCGTGCACAGTCCCCCACCCAGATGTAACGCGACGATCGGTGCACTTCCCGGCAGCGCGACTTCGAGCAGGTGGCCGATCATCTGCACGTACTCGAACTCCAGGTGGAGCGGATCCTCGGTGTCGACGAACGACTGCTCCGAGCGATCCACCAGCAACCACCAGCCGGAGTCGCGGGTCGCGTCGCGGATCAGCTCGACCTTCATCCGAGCACCTCCGCTGCCGGCTCGGCGATCTCGCTCTTCGCGGTTGCGCCCACCGACGCGATCACGACGGCGACGATGCTCGCCCATTCCTGCCAGTGCAGCCGCTGGCTCAGGAACACCAGGCCGGAAAGGGCGGCCATCGCCGGCTCGAGCGACATCAGTACGCCGAAGACCGCTGCCCGCAGCCGGCGCAGCGCCGCCAGCTCGAGCGAGTAGGGCACCGCCGAGGACAGCACGCCGATACCGACCCCTTTCGCGATCACCCCACCGCGCAGAAGATGACGGCCGCCCGAGGCGACGCCGTAAGGAATCATCGCGATCATCCCCACGCCGAGCGCGATCGCTAGCCCGGAAAGACCCGGGAAGGCTCGACCTACGCGCTGCGCGAGCAGGATGTAGGCGGCCCAGCACACTCCCGCCGCGGCCGCGAAGATCAACCCGACGATGTCGAGGTGGCCGGGCACCCCGGCGAGCATCGCGACCCCGAGCGCCGCGAGCGCGGCCCACACGAAGTCGAGCGGCCGGCGCGAGCCGGCGATGGCGACGCCGAGCGGCCCGAGGAACTCGACCGTGACACCGACGCCGAGCGGGACACGGTCGATCGCGAGGTAGAACATGCAGTTCATCACGGCGAGAACCAGTCCGAAGGCCACCACGAGCCCGATGTCCTGGCGCGGGTGACCGCCTAACGCGGGCCGGGTGAACCCGAGCAGGAGCAGGGCGGATACGACCAGGCGCAACAGCACGGATCCGCCGACGCCGACCTCGGGGAACAGCTTCGTCGCGATCGCGGCTCCGCTCTGCACGCTCGCGATGGCACCGACGACGAGGACCGGGGCCGGCACGAGGTCGGAGCGATCCACGCGTGAAGCCTCGCATCCGGCTGCGGTTGTCCACGACACGGCGGGTCGCGCGGCGCATCCACAGCGGGTCCGGGAATCGGTCGGACCGGCCGATCCCGGCGCAGGCTCGACCCATGCCGACCAGCGCCGCGCTCCTCGACCCGATCCTCGCGGCCGTCATTGCCCATCCGGCCGGCTGGTCGGAAGGCGCCCTTCGCGCGGTGTTCCTCGATCGGCGCAGCCGGGTGTTGCTGACCGTCGGCTTCGACGAGGGCACTCGTGCGGTCGACGAGCTCTACCTGCGCCATGTCGTGGCCACGGTCAGCGATCTGTCAGTCGCGACCGTGGTGTTCGCGGTGCTGCGCGCGGACGGGCGTCCGATCCGCATCGACCGCCTGCTCTGGCGCGAGCTTTCCATGCGGCTCGCCGGCCAGCCGACCCATCCGCTCGACCTCATCGTGGTCGGTCGCGAGCAGCACTGGTCGATGGCTCAGAGCACACCGTTGACCTCGGTCGTGGCGCGGTGGCCCGATCGCACGGCGCCGTCCGGGTAGCCGGTCATTGACGAACGGGTTGTTTCCCCAACGTGATCCGCGGCACAGAGACGCGCAGCGCATCCATCACCCCTGCGTGCCGGCTGCGCAGAACTGCACGGGCGATCCGCCGGGCGTCGATACCGGACTCCCTGAACGCACCGCTGACCGGGTTGGTGAAGCCGGTGAAGTACAGGTTCGGCGCGGCGGGATCGGCTCGCCCGCCCACCCTGCGCGGGCGACCCCGGTCATCGAGAATGCCGAGCTCGCCGACCAGCGGTTCGAGTCCCCGCCGGTAGCCGGTCGCCGCGATCACGGCGTCCACGGTGATCCGTTGCCCGTCAGCGAGCAGCACGTCCTCGCCGTCGAACCCGACCACTGCCGGCATGATCGAGGTGCGGCCTGCCTTCAGCGCAGCGAGAAATCCGATGTCCACCAGGGGAATCGAGTCGTCGCGCTTGACCCGCAGGTACAAGCCCTCGGTCGGGGTCTCCAGCCCGTACTCGCTGAGGTCGCCGACCGTGATCCTGCGCAGCTGCCGGGCGATCCGGTCGAACACCGGCACCGGCAGGTGCCGGAAGAGAATGCCGAGGATCGGGTTGGCAATTCCGTTCTGCTGGCGAAAGACGATGTGCGGCGGCGTACGCACCGCCACCCGCACCTGCGCGGCTCCGCTTTCGATCAGGTCGAGGGCGATCTCCGCCCCGGTGTTGCCGATGCCCACCACGAGCACGTCCTTGCCGACGTACGGCGTTGCGTTGCGATAGTCGCGGGCGTGCAGCAGCTCACCCTTATAGGTGTCGGCACCCGGCCATTCCGGCATCGCCGCGATGTGGTTGTGTCCGGTCGCAACCACGACGTAGGTCGCGTCGAGGTCGCCCTCGTTGGTGTGGAGCGCCCACCGCTCGCCGTTGCGGTCGATCCGGTCGACCTCGGTGCCCAGATGGACCTCCAGGTTGTGGTGGGCGGCGTAGGCCTCGAGGTAGCGCACCACGTCGTCGCGTGCGACCCATTTTCCGTACCGGCGCGGGATCCGCATCCCGGGAAGGCCCGAAAGCCAGCGCACGGTGTGCAGGTGCAACCGGTCGTAGTGACCGCGCCAGGCCGCGCCCACGCCGTCCGCCCGGTCGACGACGACCGTCTCGACCCCGCCGCGCTGCAGCATCGCCGCAGCGGCCAGCCCGGCTGGACCGGCACCGACGACAACGGCCTCCGGCATGGTTCGGCGCTCCCGGACTCGGCGAATGCGGTGCGATGTGCCGCCTAGCCTGCCGTATCGCGGTGCCGCAGGTCACCAGCGGCTGCCCGAATCACCTCCTCGACCATGCTGGGCGGCACCTGCCGGGACAGCGCGTCGGAGATCAGCCCGGCCAGCGAGTAGTCCGGATCGGTGTGCAGCGCGCGGTCGAGCGCAACGCCCGCCGTGACGCCACTGCCGTCGGCGTAAGCGAGCATGCCGAACATCGTGCAGACCGCGGCGTCGTACGGCGGCGGCACCCGGCGCACGGCCGCATGCAATACCGGCATCAGCCGCTCGCGCCGCCCGGCATCCGGACCGAGCGCCAGCACCTCGTCGCGCACGACGACGTCAGTGCACAGCGCGGCGAGCTGCGCGAGGTCAGGATCTGACGGCAACTCGCGAGGGTCGTCGCACTGCTCCATGAGCCGTAGTGCGAGGTGGCGGACCCGCGTCCGTCGGCATGCCCGGTCGAGGTCGGAGACCTCTGCGATCGCGGCCGCGATCCGGGCCTCGGCAGCGAGCACCTCTTCCGCGCTGAGCTCGAGCCCGACACTGCTGACCAGGCTCTCGCGGTCGGGAAGGACGGTCCGCCCGTTGAGCGCGTACGCGGCTGCCACCGACATCGCACCCGACGTACCGAGGTCGATGACCAAGCCGTCCACTCCGCCGCAGCAGGGCTCGGGGCAGGAGTAGGACCACCATCGCCGCCCGTCGGTGATCACCGCCTCATGCAGCCGGACCGTCAGCCCGGCGCGAATCTCGTCGACCAGCGCGGCGTGTGCCGGTCGCCCGTCGTCACCCTTGGTCTCCGGGCTGAACACCGCGATGAACACGCCGTCGGCTTCGGCGATCTCCACCCGTTGGCAGATCTCGCCCGCGATCAGCGCGGCGTACTCCGGGTTCGGCAGGTCGAAACGCAGCACCAAACCGGCCCGGGACCGGGCACCGTGCAGGCACACCGCGACGACGCTGTCCGCCGGGACGAAGCCGAGCATGTGCGGCACCGTCGCGAGCAGGTCGGCGGGCGAGCGAAGGCGGAGCTTGGCAGGAGCAAACGGCTTGGGCATCGCCGAACCTTGCCGGACCGGGACCGGTCAGCGCGCGCCCGGAAGCCGATCTGTGGGCATCCGACGACTGTCCACAGCCCTGACTCACGGAGCGAGCGCTCGTACCACCTCGAACCAGCTCGGCTCGTCGACCGCCTCGATCGCGCAGCGCGCGAACAGCCACTCGCGAACGCGCGGTGCATCCAGCTCGGCGAGGCCGGCCATCCGCTCGGCCGCGCCGCGCGGATCCTGCGCGAGCCGCGTGTTCAGCAGGTGCTGCAGAACGTCGTAGCAGGGATCTCCAACGTACGGCTTCGGGTCGATCGCGAGCCACGGCTCACGCTGCGCGGCGAGGACGTTGTCGGAATGAAGGTCGGTGAACAGCACGACCTGCTCGGTCGCCGTTTGCGGCAACGTCCGAAAAAGCGCGATCCCGGTGCGGATCAGTTCGCGATCCGGCAGCACCGACGTGATGAGGCGCCGTCCGGCGGCGTCGGCCCACTCCGCGCACATGACCGCGAGTGGCCGGAACGGATGCGCGGCCGGCGGCCGGCGGCGAAGGCGGAGCAACAACCCGGCGATGACGTCGTCGCACTTCGCAGGGTCGGCCGCATGGCTCAGGGCAGCCCCAGGCAGGCATCGTTCCAGCAACAGGACCTGGACGGAGTCGGCAGCGATGTCATCGAGCAGCCGCACGACACCCTCACCCGCCCACAGCGCCAGCCCGGCCGACTCATGCTCACTCTCCGGATGTGGCCAGCCGACCTTGACCACGACGTCTGCACCGTCAGGCGTACGTGCCGGGGCTACCCAGGCGCACTCGCCCCCCGGCTCGTACGGCGCCGCGATCTCGAGGCCCCAATGGTCGGCGGCCTGCTTCACAACGCCCGGCAAGGCGGCCAGCCAGTCGTCGCGCTCGTCGTCCTCCGCCGCGGCACGAAGCAATGGTGGGATCCGCAGCGCGGCACTCATGCGGCGCCGGCCAGCGCGGAGCGCGCTGCCTTGCCCGCGCGGGCGCCGTAGCCGCCGCCGAACAGGGAGGCGTGGATCAGCAGCGGATGAACCTGGTGAAGCGCTACCCGGCCCGCCCACCCGGTGTCGCGCGCGTAGACCTCGTCGTACCCGGCGAAGATCTCCTCGAGGTACGGCGCACCGAACAGCATGAGCATGGCGAGGTCGGTCTCGCGGTTGCCGAAGTGCGCCGCGGCGGCATCGACCAGCCACACCGACTCGTCGGCCGACCACACCAGGTTGCCGGCCCACAAGTCGCCGTGCAGGCACGCGGGGCGCACCCGCGGCCCGGCGAGCGCCCCGAGCCGATCAACGACGTCGCTCACTGCGGCTGCGTCGTCGGGCACGATCGCGTGCCGCTCCACCGCGAGCCGCAGCGCCGGACGCAGGCGCCGCTCGCCGTGAAAAGCCGCCCAGTCATCGGTCGGTGAGTTGTCGAGCGGGACGGTTGCCACGAAGCCGTCGACGTCGACACCGAAGGTCTCGCCGCCCGCGCGGTGCATGCGTGCGAGCGCGCGGCCGAACTCGGCGGCGCGGCCGGCGTCGGCCGGGCCGGGCTCGATCCACTCCAGCACCAGACCGTCGACGCCCGCCGCGACCACTTCGGGAATCCGCGGACCACCGTCCACGCGAAGCCGGTCCAGCCCGGCCGCCTCGGCCTCGAAGAACCCCTCCGGGGCGTCCGCGAGCGTCTTCGCGAAGACGCGCACGCCGGAGGTCGTCCGGGCATCGAAGGCGCGGCAGATGTCACCGCCGCCGATCGGCGTCGCCCCGGCGAGATCGATTCCGGCAACCCTCATTCGATCCGGTCGCGGCGGGATTCCAGCAAGCCCTTGCAGCTCGCCTCGACCATCGCGAAGACCTGCTCGAACCCGGCACTGCCCTCGTAGTACGGATCCGGTACGTCGAGGTCGTCCGGCCCGGCGGCGGGGTCGAAGGAGCGCAGCAGCACGACGGCATCCTTGGCGTCGGCGGGCGCGGCGCGCCGCAGTGCCCGCAGGTTCTCGTGGTCCATGGCGACCACAAGGTCGACCGCCTCGAACCATTCCGGGTCGAACTGCCGCGCCACGTGATCGGTGCCGTCGTACCCGTGCCGGCGCAACGTGGCGAGCGCCCGCTCGTCGGCGCCGTCCCCCGCATGCCAGCCGCCGGTGCCGGCGCTCTCGACCAACACGCGATCGGACCATCCGGCGGCGGCCAGCAGCTCACGCATCACCGTCGCCGCCATCGGCGAGCGGCAGATGTTGCCCATGCAGACGAAACAGATCCGGTAGGGGGCCACACCGACCAGTCTCCCCCGTGGGCGGTGTGCCGAGACCGGTAGTGGGGCGGTTTGATGGGGCGATGCAGATCGGCTTCGGCGCTCCCGTCTCCGGGTCGTGGGCGACCCCGGCGAACCAGATCGAGATCGCGCAGCGAGCAGAGACGCTCGGCTACCACTCGTTGTGGACGTTCTCCAGGCTGCTGTTTCCCGAAGCACCCGAGGCCCGGCAGCTCACGTCGCCGTACCGCAGCGTGCACGACCCGCTCATCGTCGCGGGCTTCCTCGCCGGTGTGACGAGCACGATCCGCCTCGGCCTCGCGGTCGTGAACCTGCCCTTCTACGCGCCGCTGGTCCTCGCCAAGGCGTTGACGAGCATCGATGTCGTGTCGGCGGGCCGGTTGGATGCCGGACTGGGGTTGGGCTGGGAGCCGGAGGAGTTCACCGCCGCCGGCGTGTCGATCGAGCGACGTGGCGCGCGGGCGGAGGAGTACGTCGCCTGCCTGCGGGCGATCTGGACCGAGGAGCCGGTGGAGTTCGCCGGCGAGTTCTACACCGTGCCGCGCGGGTTCGTGGCGCCGAAGCCGGTGCAGCGACCGCACCCGCCGGTGCTGCTGGGCGGCACCGCCGAGCCGGCCCTGCGCCGGGCCGGGCGGCTTGCCGACGGCTGGATCTCGGCCAGCCGGTTCCCGAGTGAACAGGTGCCGGCGGCGGTTGCGACCATCCGTGCCGCTGCCGAGGACGCCGGCCGCGACCCCGACGCGATCAAGATCATCATCCGCGCCTCGATGCGGGTGCGCGACGTCGATCGGCCCGATGACCCGGCGATGACCGGTACGCCGGAGAAGATCCGCGCGGATCTCGACGACTACGCGGCCGCCGGTGTCTCCGAGGTGTTTCTCGATCTGAACTTCGACGAGGAGATCGGCTCGCCGGACGCGGATCCGATCCGCTCGATGCAACACGCGCATCGCGTGCTCGAGACGTTTGCGCCGGTCCCGGCCTGACCGACGTACGGTGGGGTGTGCCCAGCGAACGCCCACCTCGGCTCCGACCGATCTCGCCGGGAACGATCGCCGACAACGTGAAGGCCCCGGAAGGCGTCACCGACTCGGAATTGGTCGCCCGGCTCTACGAGGCGCTCGGCACGCTTCCGCCGGCCGAACGAGCCGCGGCCGTCGTGGCGATCGGGCTGGGCGAAGGACCCGTGGGAGCGGCGATGGAGCTCGGGGTCGACCCCGAGGACGCGGACCTCATCACCCGCAACGCGCTGCAGCTGCTGCGCGGCGCGCTGGCGGACCTCGACCTGGATGAGCCGGCCTTCTTCGGCCGGCTCGAACGCCGGCGGGGCAGCGCCACACCGCCGGCCTGATCCCACCGGCTGGGGCGTCTGCAACACTTACGACAACACTTAGCCGGATAGTGCGGATGCATCTGTTCTGCGCGATTGGCTTCGGTATGTCCGCTCCGCGGCCGACATGTTCATCGTGGGATTTCTCGGCCGGCGCTCGCTGCTCCCCCTCGCGGGCGCTCTCGCCCTCGCCGTCGGCGGCGTGAGCGCTGCGTTGGCCGCGCCGACCCACGGTCTGCCCGGCGGGTTGCGCGAGGCTTTCGGGGGGGCCTCGCGGCCGCCGGCCGGCACCTGCGTGCTTCCGGTGCGAGCGTTCGCGCCCGGACGTCCGGCGGCTGCGGATCGGGCCGCGGCGGGCTCGACCGACCAGGCCGGCAACCTGGTCGTCGCGGTTCCCCGCGCGGTCTTCATCCGCCCACGCGGTCAGTGGCTGTGGATCACGACGAACACCGGTGCGCGACCCGCCGCGGATGACCAGTTCTGGCTGATCGACGACGGCCACGCCTCGCCGGCGAGCGCCGCGCTCCGCCGGTACGCCGAAACCTGCTGTGCGAACACCGGCCGGCGACCGCGCCAGCGCTAGCTTTCCCTCCGCCCCGGCCGCGTGACAGGTTGGCGTCGTGGAGGGCATCGACATCGTGGCGGCGACTGCTGCGGATGCGGGTCGGGTGAGCGATCTCGTCCGGACGGCATACGAACCGTATGTCGCGCGGATCGGCCGCGAGCCGGCGCCGATGACCGCCGACTACGAGGCACTGGCCGAAGCCGGTGAGGTATGGCTCGCGACCCGGGACGGCGAGCTGGTCGGTGTCGTCGTCCTGCAGGACGCGGGCGACCATCTCCTTCTCGACAACGTCGCCGTCCGGCCGGCCGCGCAGCATGGCGGAGTGGGTGCCTGCCTGCTGCGCTTCGCCGACGCCGAGGCGGCCCGGCTGGGACGCGCGGAGATCCGGCTGTACACGAACGAGCTCATGACCGAGAACCTCGACTACTACCCGCGACACGGGTACGTCGAGACCCATCGGGGCGAGGACGCCGGTTTCCGCCGGGTGTACTTCCGCAAGACCGTGGCCGGCTCCTGACCGCTACGCCGCGCCGGCCCGGGTTCGGCCCGGGTTCGGTCCGAGTGCGGTCCGGACACACGAAAACCCCGGACGCTTCACGTCCGGGGCCTCGCGCGCCGACCCGCCAGGTCTGCCTCTCGGCACAGATTCGCTCAAAGCGACAAAGGTTGGGACCGGGGGCCATGGATCGAGCCGGCGAACGTCTCTCGACGTTCTGCGGTTCAACGTAGCGCACCGCCGGGACATTCCATCCGCCGTCCGCACCACCGCGGAATCTGCCGGATGGCCCGTCAAGCCGCCGGCGCGGAGTCCTCGCGGTTATGGTGCGCGCATGAGTTCGCGGTCGTCAGGTGAGCCACCGACGGTCCCGGACTATCTGTTCCTCGCCTTTCTGCGCGACGGTCGCTTCCGATGTGTAGCCGCGGCCCTCGCGGTCTTGCATGCCTCGGGACACCTCGACGCGGGCGGACAGGGCACCGTACGACGCCCCGAGGATGCGGCAACCGCGCCACCCGACGGGTTGGAGCGGGTGATCTGGCAGGCCGTCCACGGCCACGTCGCACCCGGCGCCCTGGCTGCTCGAGGGCCGGTGGACACAGCCCTGACCACGGTTCGACACCAACTCGTCCACGACGGTGCGCTGCGAAGACTCGTGCCCACGAGATCGTGGCTCCCCGCAAGGACGCACCGGGGACGCAAGCGGATCACGCTGGCGATGCAGGCCTGTCCCTGGCCGCTCGTCCCCCCGGAACAAGGGACGCGGGTGGAAGACCGGATCGGGTTGCCAGTAGCGCTCTACGGCAACTACGCCCTGCGAGAGCTGCTTCCTGCATTCGCTCGCGAGTCAGGGCTTCTCGACCGGTCGTCGTCCGACACTGGTCCCGGCGAGACGTACTCGGCGCCGGATCGGTCGAGCGGCTACTCCGGCGGCGCTTAGAGCGGGCGCGTCGGCGAGTGCCGGCTGCGGTTACGCTCAGCACGCGCAACGGGGCGCGAGCGAGGCGAGGGGTCGACGCGGATGGCCCGATGGACGGCAGCCGACATCCCCGACCAGTCGGGGCGAGTGGCCGTTGTGACCGGCGCGAACAGCGGGCTCGGCTACGTGACCGCTCGCGAGCTCGCCCGCAAGGGAGCCCGCGTCGTGCTCGCCTGCCGCGACGAGGTCCGCGGCCGGGAGGCCGTGGCGCGGGTCATCGCGCAGGTGCCGTCCGCCGATGTCGAGCTGCGCCTGCTCGACCTCGCCAGCCTCGACGACATCCGATGCTTCGCGGACGGGATCCACGCGGCGTACCCGTCCCTCGACCTCCTGATCAACAACGCCGGCGTGATGGCGATCCCCCGCCGCGAGACGGCGGACGGCTTCGAGCTGCAGTTCGGCACGAACCACCTCGGCCACTTCGCCCTGACCGGCCTCCTGCTGGCCCAGCTGATCAACACCCCGGACGCCCGGGTAGTCACCGTGAGCAGCACCGCCCACCGGCCCGGCAAGATCGACTTCGACGACCTGATGCACGAACGCAGCTACCACCGATGGCGGGTCTACTCCGACACCAAGCTGGCGAACCTGCTGTTCGCCTTCGAGCTCCAGCGGCGGCTGGCTGCGATCGATGCCCGGCTGATCAGTGTCGCTGCGCATCCCGGCACCGCGGCCACGAACCTGGTCCGGCCGGGCGCCGCGGGCAACCCGCTCAAGACAGCCGTCATGACGGTCGGGATCCGGATCGTCGGCCAGTCCGACGCGAAGGGTGCACTGCCTCAGCTGTACGCCGCGACTGCCCCGGAGGTGCGCGGCGGGGAGTTCTTCGGGCCGAACGGGCCGGGCGAGAACCGCGGCTACCCGAAGCGGGTCGACTCGAGCTCAGCGTCGAAACAGGCCGCGACCGCGGCGCGACTGTGGAGCACTTCCGAAGATCTCACGGGTGTCCGATACGACGCGTTGCGGGGCTGACGAGTTCGACGGGGGCGTCGCCGGCGCAGTGGCCGGCTTCGCCGTACGGTGAGCCGGCCAGTCCGGCTTGTCGACCGGGGCCGCGACCGTGTTCTCCTCGGGGTCGCGGATCTGCCGTCTGCGGTCGCGATGGCGCAGGGCCTCGTAGCGCGACGTCACCGATCCGGCCACCATGCCGAAGCTCTTCAGCACGTGCAGCCGGCGCAGCTCCGAGTCCTCCTCGGGGCCGAGTTCGTTGCCCATGTGGTGATTCTCGGCAGGTCCGGGGAGAAACTGACCCTTCGGGCTCAATCGGCCCTCAGCCCGCCCCGAGCAGGCGGCTGAGCGCCGCCCGGGCGGTCGCGGACTCGCGGGCGAGGGCGGCCAGCCGGTCGGCGAGCACCCCGGTCCACTCGTCCATCCCGACCTCGCGGGTGGAGATCACGACGCCGCGTACCTCGCGCGCAACCCGGGCGACCGGAGCGCCGGACCGCCCCCGGCCGAGCTCCAGCGCCACGTCGCCGAGCGAGATCCGCAGCGTGCGGACCACACCGGGGCGTCCGGCGAGCCGGTCGCGCATCGACTGGTCGTGCTCGAGCTGGACCATGCCCGCCGGCAACGCGTCGGCGAGCGAGCTCGTCAGCACGCGCGCGTAGACATCGAGGTCCGCGCTGTCGGCGCGCAGGGCCGCCGCCAGGGCGTCGACGTCGTCCGGCGATCCCCCCGGGGTCAGCTCGCTCACCGGTCGGTCAGCGGAAGCACCAGCTGGGGACGGTCGATCTCGTGGTCGTCGCGCAGCGGCCGCACGCCGGTGCCGATCGCGAAGAACTCGGTCGTGTGACCGCCCCACCGATGCGGCAGCGAAAGCAGCTGCACGCCGACGATGCCCTCGGCCGACAGCGCCTCCGCCTCCGCCTGCATCCGCGACATCGCGAGCTCGCGGGCGTCGTACAACGCCTCGGTGAACTGCGGGATCTCGACGTTCTGCCCGATGTTGCCGATCGACTTGAACATCCCCTGGTGCGCGATGTGGTAGACGCACGAGCCCATGACCATGCCGAGCGGCGCGTAGCCGGCCTGCAGCAGGGTCCAGAAGTCCTGCCCCGACAGGTCGGAGGTGAACGGCTTGTTCTGGTTGTTGCGCCAGCCGTCTCCCGTCGGCGGCGGCGCATCGGCCTTCACCGCCGTACCGACCGCGATGAACTCGGCGAGGTCCTCGCCGAACTCCTTGAACTCGATGTCGAGGCGTACGCCGACAATGCCGTCTGCGCCGAGCACGTCGGCTTCGGCCTCCATCCGCGCCATCGCGAGCTCTCGTGCGCCGTACATCGCCTGGGTCAGCGTCGTGAGCTCCTGGTTCTGGCTCCAGCGGCCGCGCTGGAAGCCGACGTGGTAGATCGACGAGCCGAGAACCAGTCCCAGTGGCCGGAAGCCGGCCTCGCGGACGAGCAGGAACTCGTTGACAGAGAGGTCCGAGGTGAACAGCGACGTCGCCTGACCGGGCGCCATCTCGGCCAGCCGGCGCATCGCGTCCTCGGGCAGCCCGAGCTGTTGCGGATCAACGGTCACAGCTGACGTCCTTTCAGCGGCATGACGAGCCGGCTGTCAGTGGGTGCCTGCTCGCCCTGGTGGAAGCGGACCAGCGAGTTGCCGACCACGACGGCTTCCGCAACGTGGTCCCGGTGTCCTTCGTTCGGTTCGATCGCCCAGATCCGCAGCGACATGTCACTGACCGTGGCCGCGTCCGCGCCCATCCCGCCGGCCCGGTTGTGGAACTGCACGCGGGCGTCGTGGCGGGCGTACGTGACCAGCTCGGTGTAGCCGGGCACCTCGATGTTCTGACCGCTCCACGGTGCGGCGGCCATCCTGGTCATGTAGTCGTCGTGCCGGATCGCGACGGAGATCCCCCAGACCAGCCCGGTCGGCACCCAGCCGGCGTGCAGTGCTTTCGCAACGTCCCCGCCGGACAGGTCGGTCGCGAACAACGTCGACGGGCGCACCGGACCCCGGGCTCGCACCGCCGTACCGCGGGCGACGAACTCGTTGGCGCCATTGGTGTCGAGCAGGCGCTCGCGGACGCAGGTGACCCCGACGATGCCGTCCGCGCCCAGCGCCTGCGCTTCGAGCAACATCCGGTACATCGCGGTGTCGTAGCCGCGGTACAACGCATCGACGTACGGCGCGAATCCGGAGAAGCCGCCGGCACCGGAGGTGACCGTCGGGCCGCCGGCAGCCGGAATGCCGAACCCACGCGTCATCGGCACCCACATGCCGCAGCCGCCGTACCCGGCGAAGCCGATGTGCTCGACCATCGAGCCCATCACCTCGCCGACCGGGTCGAGCCCGACGCTGTGTACGCCGGCCTGGCCCCGGATCGAGAGCAGTGAGGACCAGACCCGGTCCGTGCCGGCGCGGTCGATCCGCGCCTGCGCGGCCGGCGGCAGCCCTTGGCCGTCCCATTGCGTCATCGCGGTAACGGTATCCCCCGCCTGTTGGGCACGCATGGCCCATCGGTGTCGCGGTGGGCGACACGCATGGCCCACCGGTGGGGCTATCACCCCACGCATGGCCCATCGATGTCGCTATAGCGACACGCATGGGCCACAGCTGCCCCCGACCGCGACACGCATGGGCACACGTGCCCCGACCGCGACACGCATGGGCCACGGGTGGGGCTATCACCCCACGCATGGGCCATGCGTGGGGTTGGGCGCTAGCCGCCAGGGCGGCGCTTGGCGGCGCGGTATCGCGTAGCCGCGGCGAGCTCGACCTTGCGCATGCGCACGGTGCTCGGCGTGACCTCAACGCACTCGTCCTCGCGGCAGAACTCCAGTGCCTGCTCGAGGCTCAGCACCCGGTGCGGGATCAGCGGCACCAGCAGGTCGCCGGCCGACGCCCGCATGTTGGTGAGCTTCTTCTCCTTGGTCGGATTGACGTCGATGTCGTCCGAGCGCGAGTTCTCCCCGACGATCATGCCCTCGTAGACCTCGGTGCCGGGACCGACGAATAGCGTGCCGCGCTCCTGCAGGTTCGCGAGCGCGAAGCCGGTCGTGCTCCCGGCGCGGTCGGCGACCAGCGATCCGCTCGGGCGCGTGCGCAGCTCCCCCAACCACGGCTCGTAGCCCTCGTGGATGTGGTGCAGCAGACCGGTGCCTCGCGTCTCGGTGAGGAACTCGGTGCGGAAGCCGATCAGGCCGCGGGCAGGGACGACGTACTCCATCCGCAACCAGCCGGTGCCGTGGTCGACCATCTGCTCGAGCCGCCCCTTGCGCAGCGCGAGCAGCTGGATCAGCACACCTTGGTAGTCGCTCGGTACGTCGATCGTGAGCCGCTCCATGGGCTCGTGCAACCGCCCGTCGATCACGCGGGTGACCACCTGCGGCTTGCCGACGGTCAGCTCGAAGCCTTCACGGCGCATGATCTCGACGAGGATCGCCAGCTGGAGCTCGCCCCGCCCTTGCACCTCCCAGGTGTCGGGACGCTCGGTCGGCAGCACCCGGATCGAGACATTGCCGACCAGCTCCGCGTCGAGCCGGTTCTTCACCAGCCGCGCAGTGAGCTTGTTGCCGCTCTGCCCGGCCAGCGGTGAGGTGTTGACCCCGATCGTCATCGAGATGTTCGGCTCGTCGATCGTGATGACCGGCAGCGGGCGAGGGTCGTCGGGATCCGCGAGCGTCTCTCCGATCGTGATGTCCGGGATGCCGGCGATCGCCACGATGTCGCCCGGGCCGGCCGACTCGATCGGCACCCGTTCCAGCGCCTCGGTGCCCAGCAGCTCGGTCAGCCGGACCCGCTCGATGCTGCCGTCCTGGCGGCACCACGCAACCGTCTGACCCTTCTTCAGCTCGCCGTTGTGGATCCGGCACAGCGCGAGCCGGCCCAGGTACGGAGAGGCGTCGAGGTTCGTGACGTGCGCCTGCAACGGCGCGGTCTCGTCGTACGTCGGTGCCGGGATCGTCTCGCGGATGACAGTGAACAAGGGCTCGAGGTTCGGGCTGTCCGGGCTGGTGCCGTCGGCCGGCCGGTTCAGCGACGCCTGCCCGGTCTTGGCCTGGCAGTAGACGATCGGGAACTCGATCTGGTGCTCGTCGGCGTCGAGGTCGAGGAACAGCTCGTAGGTCTCGTCGACGACCTCGGCGATCCGCGCGTCGGACCGGTCGACCTTGTTGATGATCAGGATGACGGGGAGGTTCAGCGCAAGCGCCTTGCGCAGGACGAACCGGGTCTGCGGCAGAGGTCCTTCGCTCGCGTCCACCAGCAGCGCGACGCCGTCGACCATCGACAGCCCGCGCTCGACCTCGCCGCCGAAGTCCGCGTGCCCGGGCGTGTCGACGATGTTGATGGTCAGCCCGCCGTGGTGGACCGAGGTGTTCTTCGCGAGGATGGTGATGCCCTTCTCGCGCTCGAGGTCCATCGAGTCGAGCACCCGCTCGTTGACCGAGCCCTCGTCGGCCTGGTGCTCGGAGAAGGCGCCGGACTGCCACAGCATGGCGTCGACCAGCGTCGTCTTGCCATGGTCGACGTGCGCGATGATCGCGACGTTACGCAGGTCCGAGCGGCTGGCCACGAGCGTCCAGGCTACGTGCCCGCGGAGCCGCGTTCCCAGGCGTCGATGTCGGCGTGCAGCCGCGCGGCCAGGTCGGCCGGCATCAGCGAGTGCGTCACCGACGTGCGGGCGAGGCGGGCAAGGTCCGCCCGGTCGTAGCCGTGGTCGTCGCGGGCGCTTGCGTACTGCCCGACCAGGCTGCCTCCGAACAGCAGCGGGTCGTCGGTGGCGAGCACCACCGGCACGCCGGCCGCCTCCAGCTGCGGCAACGGCACGGCGGCCAAGTCGCGGTAGACGCCCATCGCGAGGTTCGAGGTCGGGCACACCTCGCAGGCGATCCCCCGGTCGGCCAGCATCCTGAGTACGTCGGGATCCTCGGTCGCGCGGACGCCGTGCCCGATCCGCACCGGCGACAGGGCAGCAACCGTGCGCGACACCGACTCCGGCCCGAGCAGCTCTCCGGCGTGGGGCATCGCGACCAGGCCGCCCTCGCGGGCGATCCGGAAGGCCTTCGCGAACTCCTCGGGCAGGCCACGGCGTTCGTCGTTCGACAGCCCGAAGCCCACGACGCCCTCGCCGGCGTAGCGCACGGCGAGCCGAGCGAGCAGCTCGGCTTCCCAGGCCGGCCGGGTTCGGTTCGCCGCGATGATCAGGCGCACCCCGACTCCGGTCGCCGCCTCGGCCTTGGCCGCGGCCGAGCAGAAGACCTCGACGGCGGTGACGACGTCGCCCAGCCGCACGGCGTACCCGGTCGGGGTGATCTGCAGCTCGAGCCAGCGCGATCCCGCGGCGTGCTCGTCGACCGCCACCTCGAGCAGCAGCCGGTCGAAGTCCTCCGGGGTGCGAAGGACGCTCCGCGCGACGTCGTACAGCCGCTGGAAGCGCGGCCACCCGAGCACCATGCCCTCCGGCTCGGGCTCGACCAGGCGCTCGGGCAGCGTGACGGCACCTCGTGCGGCCAGGTCGATGAGGGTCCGGTGGCGCATGCCGCCGGTGAGATGCAGATGCAGGTGCGCCTTCGGCAAGGCGAGGAGGTCGGCGTCCGTGACCGAACTCTGCCTCCCCATCCTCTCTGAGGATAGAGGTCACGACGCGCTGTCGCCGCTCACTTCTAGGGTGGGGCCATGCGATTCGCGACGTGGAACGTCAACTCCGTGGGCGCCCGTCTGCCTCGTCTGAACGAGTGGCTCGAGCTGGTCGAGCCGGATGTGCTGTGCCTGCAGGAGATCAAGTGCGCGCCGGACGCCTTCCCGAGCGAACACGCCGAGCAGCTCGGCTACGAGGTGGCCGTCAACGGCGAGGGGCGCTGGAACGGCGTCGCCATCCTGTCCAGGGTCGGGTTGGACCAGGTCGAGCTCGGCTTCACCGGCCAGCCGGCGTACGACCCACCGGCCGACGAGGACGACCCCGCCCTGATTGGCGCTCCGCCCCGGGTGGAGGCGCGCGCGATCGGCGCGACCTGCGGACCGCTTCGGATCTGGTCGGTCTACGTGCCCAACGGACGCACGCTCGACAGCCCGCACTACACGTACAAGCTCGAGTGGCTCGAGGCGCTGCGGGACGCGCTCGCGACCGAGGTCGGGGCGGACCCCTTCGTCGTGACCGGCGACTTCAACGTCATCCCGACCGACGAGGACGTCTGGGACCGGTCGCAGTTCGTCGGTTCGACACATGTCACCGAGCCCGAGCGCAAAGCCCTCGCCGACCTGCGCGCGCTCGGCCTGCACGACGTGATCCCGCGGGCGCTGAAGTACGACACGCCGTATACCTACTGGGACTACCGGGCGGGGATGTTCCACAAGAACCAGGGGATGCGGATCGACCTGGTCTACGCGACCGAGGCCGTGTCGAGCGCGGTCAAGGACGCGTACGTCGACCGCGACGCGCGAAAGGGAAAGGGTCCGAGCGACCACGCGCCCGTGGTCGTCGACGCGGACATCTGACGCGGTCCGGCCCGGCCGGTCGCCGCGTCGGTTCAGGACGCGATCAGGTGCGCCGCCGCCTTGGCAGTGAGAACGTCGAGCACGTCGGTCTTGATCTGCTTCGCGAACGCCGGGCTCGCGGCCTGTTCCGCCACGACCGCTTTGACCATCGGCCGGATCTGACCCAGCGTGGTGTCGAGCAGCATCGTGCCGCCGGCCTTGAAGAAGTCCACCGCTCGCGTCCCGACCGGGAACTTCCGCAGCGCGACCGTCCCCAGGTCGTCGGATATCACGACGCCGGTGAACTTCATCGTGCCGCGCAGCATCCCGCCGATGATCGTCTTCGAGAAGCAGGCCAGATGGTTCGGGTCGATCTTCGGGTAGGTGGCCGACGACACCATCACGAACTGCGCTCCGGCGGTGATGGCGTCCTGGAACGGCTCAAGGAACGTGGAGTGCGGTCCGGTCGGATCGGTCACCCCGGCAGTCGTGTCGGTGTTGCCGGTCGCCCGACCCAGGCCCGGGAAGTGCTTGACCGTGGTGTCGACGTCGGCGGCCGTCATGCCTTTGATGAAGGCGACCACGTGCGGCCCGACGACGGCCGGGGTGTGGCCGTACTCGCGGTGATAGATGCCGATCGGCTGGTTGGTCTTCGCGTCCTTCTTCGGCACGGTGTCGGCGACGGGTGCGAGGTCGAGAGTGACCCCGGCGCCGGCGAGCTCCTTGCCCCAGGTCGTCGCCGCCGAACGCAGCGCGGATGAGGTCATCCGGCCCTGTGCCAGCGCGGTCGGCATCTTCTCGAAGCCCGGACCGGTCAGGCGCTGGACCTCGCCGCCTTCCTGGTCGGTGCTGATGAACGGGCTGACCCCGCTTTCGGTCAGGTTTCCGACCATGACGTCGGTCGCGGCGCCCACCGCCGTACGACCGCTCGAGGAGGCATTGACGAGGATCACGTTGTCGATCCGTTTCGCCCGCAGGGCGGTCAGCTGTGCCGCCGTGGCGCCGGAGCTCGGAAGGGCGGCCATGAACAGCTGCCCGACCCGTTGCGCCGGCGTCAGCTCGTCGTACGTCGTCTGGGCCTGCTGCGCCGGACTCGGCTTCACGTCCTGGAGCAGGCGCGCGCTGGCCGGCCCGGCCGCCAGTGCGGAGGTCAACCCGGCGACGGTCACGAGCGCGACCCGGCTCGGGCGGCTGGGCCGGCCGGTTCGGCCCCACGCCAGCCATCGCCCGAGGGTCACTGGGTCCTCCGTCTAGTCCGGGTCGAGATGGGCGGTGTCGTTGAACCGCCGGACCAACCAGCGGTCGCCGAGCACCACGAGCTCGGAGATCGAGGCGTTGTCAGCTCCGATGAACGCGAAGTTCTCCGCACCGGTCGCCATTGCCATGATCGCCCCGATCACACCTCCATGGACGACGACGACCACCCGTTGGTTGGGATGAGCCCGGACAATCAGGTCGATTCAAGCACGAACCCGGCGGGTGAATTCCTCGGTCGACTCGGCGCCCGGGATCACGTCCCAGCGCTGCTCGGCGAACATTTGCAGCGCGACCGGGTGCATCTCGCGGACGTACTTGCGGAAGGCGAAACCCTCCCACTCCCCGAGATGCACCTCGCGCAGCTCCGGTACGACGGTGGGCTTCAGGTTGAGACGTGCGGCCAGCGGCGCAGCGGTCTGGGCGGTTCGTCGTAGCGGAGTGACGTAGATCGCGTCGACCTGCTGGCCGGCCAGCCGATCAGCCAGCAGGTCCGCCTCAGCGACCCCGACCGGGTCCAGATCCGGGTCGGAGTGCCCATCGGTCAGATCCGCCGGCGCGCCCTCGCGTCCCGGCGCGGACTCGCCGTGGCGAACGAGCACCAGGACGGTCGAGCCTTCCGGCGGGCTGAAGCGGTACTGGCGGTATTCGACCGTTTCGTCGTTTGGCGCAGAACTCACGCGCTCCACGCTACGTTGACGGGGCTCACCGCAACTGCGCCAGGAAGGCCCGCCATGAACCCAGCTTCCCGCCGCGCCGCCCGCATCGGGACGGCGTCCATCGGCGCCACCGGCGCGGTTCTTGCCGCGATGCTGTTGGCGCCGGCCGCCGGCGCGGCCGCGATCCGCCCGGCCGTGACCGCGGCGACCGCCGCGGCGCACAAGGCTCAGCCGGCAGTGACCCCGGGTTCGCGTTATCTCGCGCTGGGTGACTCGGTGCCCTTCGGCTACCGGGAGGACAACGCGATCCCGCCGCCGAACTACCACCACGCGTCGAACTTCGTCGGGTTCCCGGAGGACGTCGCGAGCAACCTCGATCTCAGGGTCACGAACGCGGCCTGCCCGGGCGAGACGACGGCGAGCTTCATCAACACTTCAGCGCAGAGCAACGGCTGCGAGAACAGTTTCACCAAGGGCGCGAAGCACCCGACGCCGATCGGCTACCGGCGGATCTACCCGCTGCACGTGCACTACACCGGGCTCGGTGAGTCGCAGCTGACCTACGCCGAGAAGTTCCTGAAGAAGCACCCGCACACCGCGCTCGTCACCCTGATGATCGGCGCGAACGACGGCTTCATCTGCCTGGAGCGGACGAGTGACAGCTGCTTCAGCGAGTTCGCGGCACTGCAGCAGAAGATCACGAAGAACGTCACGAGGATCCTCAAGGGCATCCGCGACAAGGCCCACTATCAGGGCCAGCTCGTGCTGGTGACGTACTGGTCGTTGAACTACCACAACACAACCGACAATTACGAGTCGCAAGGGCTGAACAGCGCGGTCGAAAAGGCGGGCAAGAACTTCCACGTCCGGATCGCGAACGGCTACAAGCAGTTCCGGCTCGCAAGCGCGCAGGGTCACGGCGACCCGTGCGCAGCGGGGCTGCTGACTGCGCTGTCGGGGGCGGACAAGGGCACCTGCGGCGTACACCCCAGCGTCGCCGGTGCAGCGGTCCTCGCCCAAGCAGTCGAGCAAGCCGTCAAGAAGTAAGCCGACCACCATCCTGGCCGCGCCAGACCCCGCGTTTGCCGCTGGTCAGGTGCGAGCGCGGCGCTGCATGGCCACACTCCCGGGCTCGCCAAGCCCACCGGCCACACCAGGTCGACCCCTATCGAGCGGCCCGTCCGTCGGTTGAGCTCAGCGTTGTGGGCGGGCGAGGAGCGACTGAAGGCCGCGACGGGCGTTCTCGAGGTGGTCGAGTTGTCCGCTCACACGTGCGAGCAACAGCGCTCCTTCGACCAGGGCGAGTGCGGCGGACGCAGCGCTGTGGACCGTGTCCTCTGCCCAGCCGTCGGAGCGAAGGCTGGCGGCGATGAGGGCCTGCCAGGTTTGGAAGCAGTTCGTTGCCGCGAGCCTGAGGCGCGGGCTGACGGTGGGCGATTCCAGGGCAGTCGGTGAGATCGGGCAGCCTCCGCAGGGTTGCTGTGCGAACAGGCTCTCGGACATGTCCAGGAAGCCGCTGAGCCCGGCCGCGGTGTCGGGTGCGGCATCGAGCGCTTTGCGCAGCGCGCCCGCGACGACCTTGCCAGAGGTCTGGAGCGCGACCTCGGCGAGCTCTTCCATTCCGCCGGGAAAGTAGTGGTACAGCGACCCGTTTGATGCGCCGCTCTCTGCGAGCACCTGAGCGAGTGCGGTCGCGGCGTATCCCTGTTCTCTGAGCAGCCGGGCCATGGTCTGCACCAGGGCGGTGCGAGTGTCGCCGGCTGCCCCTGCCACCCCTTGACCTTACTGGAGTGGATGCTCTAGGAATAGTGGAGCAATCTCTCTAGTCGGGTCGTGCGACCCGGTCCCGCCAGTGAGTTGGAGCTCGCCATGCCGATGATCGACGTCTACGCCGCGGCCGGAACCTTCGCCGACCCACACCAGCTCGCAGTCGACCTTGCAAGCACCTTGATGAAGATCGAAGGTGTCCCGGACATCCCGATGTTTCGGCAGAACACCGCCGCGTTCGTTCACGAGCTAGGTGCCGGCAGCTTCGCGAACGTCGACGGCGACAGCGCGCACGTGCGGGTCCAGGTGCTGACCAACGCCGGGGCGCTGGACCGTACCAAACAGCTCGCGGTCGTCGAGCAGTTCACGAGCCTCGTGGCGAGCGCCTCCGGGGCTGCGGACATCGCCAAGCGGACTTGGGTTCTGCTCACGGAGGCAGCGGATGGTGGTTGGGGGTTGTGGGGGCACGCGCACACCAACGCGGAGCTGGTCGATGCGGCGCGTGCTGAGATCGCATCACTCGCTGCTGCGAAGTCCGAGGTGCAGAAATGAACGGCGGCTACTCCGGCGCCCCGACGATGCGAGTCAGTGGCAACAACGGCATCGACTACGCCTACCGCATGCTTGGTCTTTCTGCAGCACTTCCGGGGCAGTTTGGACAACTGGGATCCGGCTCTCGTCGATGCTGTCGCGTCGTCGCGTCGGGTGATCACCTTCGACAATGCCGGGGTCGCGGGCTCCTCGGGCACCACGCCGAACACGATCCAGCAGATGGCGGCTGACGCCCTCACCTTTCTCGACGCGCTCGAGATCCGCAGCGCGGACCTCATGGGCTTCTCGATCGGCGGCTTCGTCGCGCAGGAGATCGCGTTGCAGCGCCCCGACATCGTGTCACGACTGGTGCTCGCCTCCGCCGCGCCGCAAGGAGCCGATGGCATGCACGGCTGGGCTCCCGATGTGATCGACGCGGTCGGCCAGCCCGAGCTCGGCGGACCGGGATATCTCAGCGTGTTCTACGCCGCGTCAGACGCGAGCCGGAAGGCCGGCATGGATTCCCTGCACCGGATGGGTGACCGCACTGAGGGTCGCGACATCCCGACGACCTGGCAGACCCGCCTCGCTCAATACGACGCAGTGTGCGCGTGGGGCATTCCGAACCATTCACTGCTCGAACGCGTGCGTGCGATCAGTGTGCCGACCTTCGTGGCCAACGGTGACAGCGACCCGATGATCCTGCCGAGGTACTCCCATCTGCTCGCCGGTCTTCTCCCCGATGCGCAACTGAAGCTGTATCCCGACGCGGCTCATGGCTTCCTGTTCCAGCACCACGAAGAGTTCGCTGCCGACGTCCTCGCCTTCATCGGCGACTGAGCGCAACCGAAAGGCCTTCCTATGAGCACCGCCCTGACTGTGGATGTTTACGTTGCTCCGATGCGTCCGTTCGCGGGTGCGCCGGCGCAGGCGCCGGGTGACGAGCCGATGTGGTCGCCGATGAGCAGCACCCTGATCGCCGGGGACAACGAGGCAATCCTGGTCGACACCCTCGTCACCGTCGATCAGGTCGACCTGCTCGCCCACTGGGTGCGCGGGTTCGGCAAGCGGATCACCGGCGTCTACATCACGCACGGGCACGCCGATCACTGGATCGGACTTGCCAGGATCCAGGACCATTTCCCTCACGCGCGCGGGATCGCTACCCCGGAGGTGGTGGAACGCGCGACATTCGAGAGCACGAACCCCGGCCTGTCCGGCTACTGGAGGGCCAGCTTCCCCGACGAGCTGCCGGAGCACCCCGTGCTCCCAGAAGCCCTCGACGGCGAGGAATTCGAGCTCGAAGGCCATCTCCTGCGTGCCGTGTCGGTCGGGCAAGGCGACACGGAGCACTCGACAGTGCTTCACATTCCCTCCGCGGCAGCTGTCGTTGGTGGAGACGTGGTGTACAACCAGGTGCACATGATGACCGCCGAGACCGACGAGCAAGGACGCGACGCCTGGATCGCGAGCCTGGACGCCATCGCTGCGCTCAGCCCGGAGATTGTCGTCGCCGGACACAAACGCGTCGATGCTCCCGACCTTCCAGAGCACATCGGCCACAGCCAGCAGTACCTGCGCGACTTCAGCCGCATCGTGAACGACGGAGGCACCATCGAAGAGGTCGTCGCCGCGATGCTTGAGCTGCACGGCGACCGCGACAACCCCCGCACCCTGTGGCATTCCGCACGCACCGCCGTGGGTAAGCGTGGCTGAGACACCCTCCACGAGCCTGGAGCTTCGGTCGACCGTGACCGAAGCCTCTCGGCTTGAGGTGTCGATAGTCGAGGTGCCAGTGCCCTCACCCGGGCCCGACGAGGTCTTGATCCGGGTCGAGGCAGCGCCGATCAACCCCTCCGACCTCGGCCTCCTCTACGCCGGCATCGACGTCAACACGGCGACCGCCGCCGGACCGCCTGACCGCCCGATCATCACCGCCGAACTGTCAGCAGGTGCGATGCGAGCGCTCGCGGCAAGAGTCGGACAGTCACTCCCCGTCGGCAACGAAGGGGCCGGCACCGTGATCGAGGCCGGCACATCCGCGTCGGCTCGGGAGTTGCTCGGCAAGACCGTCGCGTTCGCCGGCGGCGGCACGTACGCCCAGTACCGAACCGTCGCCGCTGCTGCCTGCCTTGCGCTCCCCGAAGGCACGCCGGCACGTGTCGGAGCGTCATCGTTCGTCAACCCGCTGACCGCCCTCGGCATGGTCGAGACAATGCGCCGAGAAGGCCACAGCGCACTCGTCCACACCGCCGCCGCATCGAACCTCGGCCAGATGCTGGTCAAGCTCTGCACCGAGGAGAACATCGGCCTGGTCAACATCGTCCGCAAGCCCGAACAGGAAGACCTTCTCCGATCGATCGGCGCAGCGCACGTCTGCAACTCGACGTCGGAGTCGTTCATGACCGATCTCATCGAAGCGGTAGGTGCCACATCGGCAACCCTTGCCTTCGACGCAATCGGCGGCGGCCAACTCGCCAGCCAGATCCTCACCGCAATGGAAGTCGCCGCAACCACTGCTGGTAGCGAATACAGCAGGTACGGATCAGCGACCCGCAAGCAGGTCTGCATCTACGGAGGGCTCGACCGAGGACCCACGGTGCTGAACCGAAGCTTCGGCATGGCCTGGGGAGTCGGCGGCTGGCTGCTCACACCATTCCTACAGAGCGTCGGAACAGAGAGGTTCGCCGAACTCCGCCAACGCGTCGCGCGCGGACTCGAAACGACCTTCGCCAGTAACTACACAGCGGAGATTTCACTCGCCCAAGCCCTTCAGCCGGACGTGCTCACTGCGTACGCGGCGGCATCCACCGGCGAGAAGTACCTCATCGCACCGAACAAGAGCTGACCTCGTAGACGCGCACGATGTAAGCAGGCGTTAATCCGCAACGAAGCCTCAACGCTGCTCTCAAGGTTCTGCCCGCGATTTCGATACCGGCGGCTACGGAATCAGCGGCAGCATTCAACCGTACCGGGAGACGCACCGATACAGCGAGTGTGCGAGAGGCATGCCGAGGAGCCGCGTTCGTCGGCTGGGTAGTTGCTTGTGCTCTGACGATGTCCGCCTGCGCGCAAACGCCGAAGGGATCCGGCGCCGCCTCTGATCATGCAGCCGACACCGCGCGCGCGGCCGTTGCGCAGACCTGCCGCGACTTCGAGTTCCGCTCCAGGGAGTCCACCTCGCGCCTGAGCATCAAGACTCTCCGGGAGAAGAGCCCGCAGGTCTGGGAAGGTCTCGACAACCTCCACGGTGCGATCGGTGTCGCGTTGTTCGACCTGCGCGATCCTGGGCTCTCTCGGCAACTCACTGCAGAGCTCGGGGTGGTCTACACACTTGAGGTGGACTACCACAGCGCAGGTGGGGTGCGCAGAATGCCAACCGATCTCAGCCAGCTGCGCCGTGTTCAGTCGGAGGTCGACAACTCTTGTGAGGCGGCGACCAGGCAAGTCACCGCCTGATTCTGTTTGGGGAGACGCGGTCGCGGTTCTGCCGGCAGGCCGCCCCTACGCTCTCGCGCAATGTCTCCCAACAGTTCTTCAACACGTAACCAGCAGGCAATCGGGAACGCCGGTCTCAGAAGCTCATCAACCTGAGGCGAGCAATAGGTGGGGAGCCCTCGTCGCGCTTTCGACGGTGCGGATCTGGGTCGGTGTCATCCGACAAGGATGGCTCGGCCAGTTGTGGTGCTCAGAATGCTGTAGCCGTACCGGTCGTAGAAGATGCACGGTGATGGACTCGCACCAACCGGTGATGACGGACTTGTGCCGACCGGTGCGGGGAGGTCTTGCCGGCCAGCCTCGCCCTCAGAGAGAACCACCCAAAACACCTGACCGTTGAATTGCCCACGCCTACCCAATGGTGATCGGACCCGCGCGAGAAACACCTGATAGCGCGCCTTGCGCTCCAACACGAGTTGCGCGTTGGACCAGGCAACTGCGAGCGAGGACTGAGGCCGGAAGGAAGCCGGTGCCGGCAGCAGCGTCATCGACCCGCCGACGTGAAGAAGCATCGTGAGTCGCGACTGTGCGGGCGGTGCCATTGCCTGAGTCCGAGACGCTGCGACCTGGGCGCACGAGGCCGATGACTTCCAGCCGTACCCCGTAACGACAGCGGGCAACTTCGAGATCGAACCGTGCGAAGACGTGCACCCCGTCACGGCAATCGCCAAGCCTGAGCACGCCAGCACCAGCGACCGGCCCTTCCACCCCACCCTCACGACACAAGAGACTCCCAGGTCCCACCTCTCGTTCCAAGCGACGGGTCCTTGTGACCTGCCCCCACGCCCTGACCGCACCACCGCCGAGATCCACCATCACGGCTCGAGTCCGCGATACGTACCCGTTCGCGAACACCGGATACCGCTCCACGTGTGCACTCGGAGAAGCCGCTCGAGGTTGGCAGTCGTTAAGCCGTAGTGCAACATCAGGGCTGACCAACGATCAGCTGTGTTAGTGACTGCCGGGCCGCCTTCGGGCGATCAGGTCGAGCCCGACGTACCTTGCGGAGTGGCGTCAACGCGGGACCGGCGCCGATCGTTGATTGCTCAGTTCTACCCGGAACCGAGGATGGTCACGATGAGGGCGATCAGGCCGCTGGCGATGGCAGCTGCGGCTGTGCTTGCGCTCTCTCTGTCCCAGGTGGCTGAAGCGTCCGCGACACCCGATCCGCACCTGACCGTGCATGGTCACGACCGGGTGCTCGCGATCACCGGCACGCCCAACTACTTGGTGTACCTGCGCGGTACAGGGCGGCTGATTCCGTCCTCGGCCGGCACGGTCTACGTCAAGACCAACGCCGGTAAGCCGCGCCGCATCGCACACCGAGCTCGAGGTAACCCGACCTGGATCGACGGCTCGATGCTGGTGATCACGACCGGGACAACCCGCTACCCGGTTCGGTTGCGCTGGTGGGACCTGGCGAACGGACAGCACGGGTCGCTTACCCTTCCCGGCAACGAGTTCCCGCTCGCTGCTGCGCCCAACGGCTGGGTCAGCATCCGGCCCGCACCAGGCTCAACCGATGGTGCTTCCCAGCTCATACGACACTCGACAACGGGCACGACCACCGTGCTCGGCGTACCGTTTCCCGACGGTGCCGGGTTCGACCTTTCAACCGGGCCACGCGGACTGGTCGCGTGGACCAACCACGACGCCAGCTCGACCGGCCGCATCGTCGCAATGTCATGGGCCAGGCCGGACCGGTTCCGTACCTTGATCAAAGGCGTGGACCTCGCGAGCTGCCCAAGCATCTCCGCGAGGTACGCCGCGTGCTACCTCCAGCGCGCCACGAGCACAGCGGTTGCTCTGGTCCCGCTCGACGGCCACAAACCCACCCGCACCAGAAAGGCCTGCCCGACCGACCGACCAGCACTGCTCGGCGTCTCGGTGGCGTGGATCGCTAGGCCCACCACGCCGAAGCCGCTGCCGGCATGTGCAGCCGGGCACTTCCATATCCTCACCCGCACCGGCGTGACCAAGACGTCACGGAGAACCTACGAGTGGTACGGGCTCGTCTCCGCGTTCGGTCGCCTCGTGGTCACATCTCGGTCGGAACGCAGCCTCGCAACCCTCACGTCGATCGGCGCACGACCGGTGCCGGTCGTGGCACCGCGAGAACCGACGGGCCGGGAGCCGACGTGAATCGGAGGCGCCAATGAGTCGGCATCTACGAGCGTCGTTCGCCGGTGCGCTGTTGCTGTCAGCGCTCTGCGTATGCCTCGCCTCATCCACCGGCATGGCAAGGAGCGTCACCAACGAACCACGGTTAGCGCAGCGCCTCGAGGTTGGAGCCCCGGGGTATCGCGTCACGGCGCTTACCGGATCGAGCGAGTTCTTGATCTTCGAGAAGTACCGAGTGAGAGACGGGCGACGTCTGAACCCTGGCCGCCTTTACGCTCTGACCTCGCGAGGTAGCCAGATCTACCTGGGTCAGATCACTCGTCGTATGGCTGTGGACCCCATCGTTCGTCACACCTTGGTCGTGCAGCAGTCGGGCACCGGCAAAGTGGCGATCTGGACGCTGCCAGGCGCACGCGCCGTACACCTGCAGGCGCCGTACGGGAGTGATCCGATCGCCGCGGCACCGCACGGTTATCTCACAGTCGCCCAAAGTTTCCCCGCCGGGCCGGAGCGACTGGCGCAGGTAAACATCGCGGGGCAAGTCACTCAGCTCGGCAGTCCCTTCCCGCATCAGGCCACCTTCCAGGTCACATCAGGGGCTCACGGTTACGTCGCCTACGTCCAACGTGTCGAGCAGGCAGGCGGAATCCGCACGGGACATTACGGTGCGCCGCACCAGTTCCATACCTTGCTCTCGGCGTCAGGCCGGCCAGGTGGCTCCCTCTGTGGGCAACCGACGGCGCAGACCGTCGCCTGCCGGACTGCCGGTTCTCGCCGGCCGCTACGTCTCTACCGGCTCGACGGGGGCTCGATCGCGGCGACGTCGAGACACTGTCAAGCGGCCTTCCTGCCGGCGCCAACCACGCAAGGCTCTACCGCCTACTGGATCGGTTGTGCTCACGACCCTCGACTCTGGCAACTTGGCCCCGGAGGCGCGATCGAAGGTTCGCGAGCAACGTACGCACGAGTGACTCCGGTGCATGCACTACACAGCGTGATCGTGACCACTCATTCGAGGCACGCGTTGGTTGCGCTTGGCCGTGCCGACGGTTCACCCCGAGTGCTTGTACGGGTCCGGTGACTGCGGCTTCTGTCAGCCTCTTCGCACGCCACGGGAAGTTGGGCTACGGCGTCAACGCCGCTCCTATGAGGGCTGTCCTGTGCATCGACGCAACTCGTACAGAGTCAGCCTCGTGGACGTAGCCGTCCCGCCGGGCCCGGGTGATTCAGGAGGCGACGGCTGTCCAGCTCCTCGGGACTGAGTAGATCTCGAGGTTCGGTTGCCGGCTGCGTCTCGCACTGCTGATCTGCGGGCACCTGTGCGGTGGCCTCCAACTCGGAGAGCTTAAGGCGATACGGGCTGTCCGCCATGACAACAGTGTGGACCCCGAGCAGCTCGACGGTCTTCAGGTTCCCCGGTGCGTCTGTGGATTGCCGCATCACGATGGCGAGTTGGGGGGCCTCTATGACCCTTAACTCGCCATGGTGGGAGCGATGTCCACAGGTTGGGACGGAGTTTGGCCGTTTGACCACGTTCTAGGCAGGCGAGGCGGCCACCATCATGGGCGGGCGTGGTCGGCCGGGCCTGAGGGTGCCTGCAGCCAGCGTTCGCCGTACGCCGGCTCGGCGTGGCGGATGGTCACCGACATCCGCGCGCCCACCGCCTGCGCGGTCTTCGGAACCGTGTGCTCCCAGTCGTTCTGACACTCCCCGCCCATCACCACGAGGTCTCCGACACCGGGCATCAGCGTGTGCACGATCCGGCTGGTGCCACGGCGACGGAGCTGGAACTTGCGCCGCGCCCCGAGAGACACCGTCGCGACCATCGGCCTGGTCATCGCGTGCCGATTCCGGTCTCCGTGCCACGCCACGCTGTCGCGACCGTCGCGATAGAGGTTGACCCAGACCCGGTCGAAGGTCACCGGATACCGCTCGGAAAGCAGCCGGCACATCTCGAGCAGCACCGCGGGAGCCGCCTCCGCGTCCGTCGACCAGCCCGCGGTGAGCCGTGGCTCCGGCACCACGTTGTCCCACATCGTGACGATCCGCTGCTGCCAGCGGGCGGTCGCCGCAAGCTCCTCGAACACCCGGTCCGAGCCGGACAGCCACCCCGGGCAGTAGTCCACCCATGACGTCTCGTCGAGCTCGATGCGGTGCAGGTCGGCGTACGAGACGTCGATCCTCGGCGGCCCGCCGTCGAGCAACGACGGCTGCCACGACACGTTTGCCTCCACCCGGCCACGGTAGGACCCGGGTACGACGGTCCCCGCCGAACTGTCAGGTCGTCGCGGTGATCTTCGACAACCCGGCTGGTCGGTCGGGATCCATCCCCCGGGCCGTCGCCAGGGCATAGGCGAGCTGCTGCCCGCGCACGGTCGCCGGCACCGCCTGCACGGCCTCAGGCAGCGAGCCGGGAACCGAGATGTCCGCCGCCGGACCGGCCCCGAGCGTCATCAGATCGGCCCCACGTGCGGCGAGCACGTCCGCAAGCTCGGCGATGTCGGCCGCGACCTGCCCGCCGCCGTCGACCAGCAGCACCGGCGTCCCCGGCCCGACCGCGGCCACCGGGCCGTGCCGCAGATCGGCCGCCGACAGTGCCTCGGCGAGCACCCCCGTCGTCTCCTTGATCTTCAGCGCAATCTCCAGCGCGGCGGCATACAGCAGCCCGCGCCCGACCACGAACAGCCGTTCCGACCCCGCCCAGCGCGCGGCCAGCCGCTGCACCGGACCCCAGTCGTCGAGCACCTCGGCCACTGCGAAGTGCGCAGCCTCGAAGTCCGGCAACGTGTACGGCGTCCGGCCGAGCCCGGCGGCGATCATCGCGACCGCCACGAGCTGTGACGTCACGGTCTTGGTCGCCGGGACCGCCCGCTCCGGGCCGGCGTCCAGGGGCACCAACAGGTCGACCGCCTCGGCGAGCGGGCAGTCGCGCTCGTTGCTGATGCCGATCGTCACCGCGCCCTGCGCGCGCATCGCGGCCGCAACCGTCACGACCTCCGGGGTGGCACCGGACTGGCTGAGCGCGACACCGAGCCAGCCGCGGTAGTCGGTCCGAGCGCCGTATCGCGTCGCGAGGCTCGGGGCCGCAAGCGCGGCCGGCCGGCCGCTCGCGAGCTCGATGAGATAGCGCCCGAAGACAGCCGCGTTGTCCGAGGAGCCCCGCGCGACAAGCGTCGTACCGGCCAGATCCTTCGGGACCAGCGCCCTGGTCGCCGCAGTGACCTCGGGCCATCGTGCGACCAGCTCGGCGATGACCGTCGGCTGCTCGTCCATCTCTGCGAGCATCTGCTCGCCCGTCATGCCCATGCCTTTCGTCGCCGCGAAATCGCCTTCCGGACGTCAACGGTGGGCCGCAGGTCGAGCTGGTCGAAACCGATCAACGCAGCCCCGGCAACCGGCGGAGTCCGCAACACGCTGATCTCGGCCCTCGGAGCAACCGCGAGGATCCCGGCCGTCACCGGGCGGTTGAGGCGGACGTGTCCGGCGGTGAGGACGCCACCACCGAGGACGACGTCAACCGCCTCCCGGGTCAGCCGCAGACGTTTCAGCACCGCGCGCACCATCGTGACCAGCTCGTCCACCAACCGATCCACGATGGCGAGCGCCGGCGCATCGCCGTCGTCGGCGGCCTCGAACACGAGCGGCGCGAGCTCGGCCAGCCGCTGCTGATGGATCCGGCCCTGGTAGATCGCGGACACCACAGCGGCGGGCCGCGCGACCCCGAAGTGTCGTGGGACGGTCCGGGTCAGCGAGGTACGCGGCCCGCGGCCGTCCTCGGCGCGGACCGCGGCAGTGAACGCCGCCATCCCGATCTCGTAGCCACCGCCCCAGTCCCCCGAGATGTCGCCGAGCGCCGGGAAGCGATAGGTCCGCCCGGTCGGCGCGACCCCCGCGCAGTTGATCCCCGCGCCGCAGATCAACGCGACCGCCGCGTCACTGTCAGTGCCCGCCCGGAGCATCGCCAGCGCGTCGTTGCGCACGACGAGCCGCTCCGCCCATCCGAATCGCCTCGCCGCGGTCGCGATCCGGCGCTCGTCCGACGGATAGTCCGCTCCGGCGAGGCAGAGCACGGCGAGCTCTGCCACCGGCCCGGAAGGCGCGCGCGCCGCTCGCCGGGCAAGCTCATCGACCAGCTGCGTCGCCTGCTCGAAGTCGCTGTGCGCATGGTTGCTGCCGGGACCGCGCGCCATGCCGAGTACGCCGCCCGCGCGGTCGAGGAGAACCACCTCTGTCTTCGAGTTCCCGCCGTCCACCGCAAGGACGGCGCCGCACCTGGCCGACTCACGGCTCATGTGGCGACGCCCGACAGGTCCCAGCCCGGCAGGTGCGCCCGGTTGGCGGCGAGCAGCCGCGGCAACAGCCGCTCGGCGACTCCCCAGCTCGGGACCAGCGGGTTCGCGAGCAACGCCTCGAGGGCCAGGCGACGGTCACGGCGCACGGCGGCAGCGGCGGCCAGTCGCTCGTAGGCCTTGACCTGACCGACCAAGCCGCCGATCTCCGGTGCGAGCACGGACTGCTTCAGCGCGACCGCGCCGTCCCGAGTGATGCGAGCCGGCACCTCGACCACGTCGTCGTCAGCGAGCCCCGCCAACGTGCCGTCGTTGCGGATGTCGACCACCTGTACGTCGCCGGTGCCCGCGTGCAGGGAGGCGATCAGCGCCGCCGCCGCCTCGCTGTAGAAGGCGCCGCCGCGCTCGGCCAGCAGGTCCGGCTTGCGCCGGAGCGCCGGGTCGGCGTACATCGCGAGCAGCTCACGCTCGATCGCGATGACCTCCTCGGCGCGCGACGGGCCGGCCAGCTGCTCGGCGAGCACCTCGTCCGGCTGGTAGTAGTAGCGCAGGTAGTACGACGGCAGCGTGTGCAACGTGCGCATCAGCTCGAGCGACAGCTCCAGGTGCGCGGCCCAGTGCTCGCCGCCCGCGCCGAGCAGCTCGTCGAGCCGGTCGACGCCATCGATACGGACCGCGCGCTCCCACGTGAGGTGGTTCAGCCCGACGTGCTCGAGCTCGACCCGATCGGGGGCTACGTCGAGCGCAGCCGCGATCCGCCGCTGCAGGCCGATCGCGACGTTGCACAACCCGATCGCGCGGTGCCCCGCGTCGAGCAGTGCCTGGGTGACGATCCCGACCGGGTTCGTGAAGTTGACGAACCACGCGCCGGGCGCGCCGACCCGGTCCAGCTCGGCGGCGAGATCGAGGACGACAGGGACCGTCCGCAGCGCCTTGGCGAACCCACCCGGTCCGGTCGTCTCCTGCCCGATGCAGCCGAACTCGTGCGGCAGCGTCTCGTCGACGAACCGCGCGGTCTGGCCCCCGACGCGCAGCTGGCAGACCACGTAGTGCGCATCGGACAGCGACGCGGTCCGGTCGGAGCTCAGCACGAGCCGGCCGGGCCACCCGCGGTCGGTGAGGATCCGATCGGCGAGCCCGCCGACGACGGCGAGCCGTTCGGCGTCGATGTCGAACAGCACCAGCTCCTCGACCGGCAGCTCCGGCCACCGGTTGGCGAAGC
The DNA here is from genome assembly GCA_035504215.1 of Mycobacteriales bacterium. Lineage (NCBI taxonomy): Bacteria > Bacillati > Actinomycetota > Actinomycetes > Mycobacteriales > Mycobacteriales bacterium. Next base: position 16,564 of record DATJSI010000033.1, on the reverse strand, counting down.
CTTCGACCAGCTCGGGCGTGTAGGTCGACGCGCCGCCGACGACGCACACCTTCAGCCGGCTCGGGATCTCGCTCGGCGCGCTCACGTGCTGGCCCGCTCTCCCTCGGCGACCGCGCGCTGGGCGACGATGCACGCCACGTGCTGACCGGTCCGCACCTCGGCCGGCTCGGGGTCGATGCGGGCGCAGTCGTCGATGGCGAGCGGGCACCGCCAGCGAAACCGGCAACCCGGCTCGGGGTCGACGACGCGCGGCGGTTCACCGATGTCCGAGCTGTGGATGCCGAGCGGGGCCCGCGGGTCCGGTACGGCGTCGAGCAACAGCTGGGTGTACGGATGCCGCGGGTCGGCCAGCACCTGCTCGGTGGGCCCGACCTCGACGATGTGCCCGGCGTACATCACCGCGATCCGGTCGGAGAGATAGCGCGCGCTGGCGATGTCATGCGTGATGTAGAGGAAGGACACGTCCGCCTCGGCGCGGAGCTTCGCCATCAGGTTCAGCAGGCCGATCCGGATCGACACGTCGAGCATCGACACCGGCTCGTCGGCGACGATCAGCTTCGGCCGCATCGCGAGCGCCTGGGCGAATCCCACCCGCTGCCGCTGACCGCCGCTGAGCTCGTGCGGGAAGCGATCGAGCATCGCCTCGCCGGGCACCAGGCCGACCTGGTCGAGTACGCCGGCCGCGACCGAGCGCCGGTCGCTGCGATGCAGGTCGGGACGGTGCAGCGCCAGCGTGCGGAGCAGGCCGTGCGAGACGGGGTACGCCGGGTTGAGCGAGCTGAACGGATCCTGGAAGACCATGGGCACGGCCCGCCGATATCCGAGCACATCGCTCCGGCCGTTCAGCGTCGCGATCGAGCGGCCCTCGAAGAGGATGTCGCCACTGGTGGGCCGGTAGACCATCGCGAGCAACCGCGCGACCGTGCTCTTGCCGCTGCCGCTCTCCCCTACCAGCGCGACGATCTCACGGCGGCCGATCGACAGGTCGACGTCGTCAACCGCATGCAGCGTGCGGCGCGACAGCGCACCGCCGATCTGGAAGTGCCGGGTCAACCGCCTGGTCTCCAGCAACGGCCCGGCGCCGTTCAGGGTCGGCTCAGACATCGACGGTCTGCCGATCGGGGTCATAGAGCACGCACCGGACCTCGGTCACGTCCCGTTGGTAGAGCGCCGGCCGGACCGACGAGCAGATGTCGAGCGCCTGCGTGCAACGCGGCTGGAAGCGGCACCCCGGAGGCGGCGTACCGAGGTCCGGCGGGCTGCCCGGGATGCCGGCCAGCTCCCGCCGCGGTCCGCGAACCGACGGGAAGGCGTCGAGCAGCCCGCGACTGTACGGGTGGAGCGGGTCGTCGAAGATCCGCCGCGTCGGGCCGGCCTCGGCAACCTGGCCGGCGTACATCACGATCAGCCGGTCGGAGAAGTGGCTGACGAGCGACATGTCGTGGGTCACGAAGACAACGGCGAAGCCGAGCCTGCGTTGCAAGTCCTTGATCTGCACCATGAGCGAGCGCTGAGCGACGACATCGAGCGCCGATGTCGGCTCGTCCATGATCACCAGGTCCGGCGTGAAGATCATCGCCATCGCGATCATCGTCCGTTGCCGCATCCCACCGCTGAGCTGGTGCGGATAGCTGCCGAGGTGGACGGGGTCGATCCCGACCAGCTTCAGCACCTCTTCGGACCGGCGCCGGATCTCCGCCCGGTCCTTCGTCCCGTGCGCGCGCATGACGTCGGCGAACTGGGCGCCGACGTCGAGCACCGGGTTGAGCGCGTTCATCGCGCTCTGCATCACCAGCGAGAAGTCCCGCCACCGCAGCGCGCGGAGCTTCTTGCCGGCCAGCGCCACCATGTCGTGGCCCTTGAACTGCACCGAGCCGGCGGTGATCGCGGCCGGCGGGCTGAGCAACTGTGCGACCGCGAACAGCAGGGTGGACTTGCCACAGCCGGACTCGCCCACCACCGCGACGAACTCCCCCGGCGAAACCGAGAAGCTCACGTCATCGACCGCTCGGACCACCCCGCCCCCGGTGAGGTAGTCGACGGTCAGGCCCCCGACCTCAAGCAGTGCGGCGTCGGACACGGATCCTCCGTTGCGGCCGCAGGGCGGGGTTGCTGATCTCGTCGAAGGCGTAGTTGAGCAGAGCGAGCGCCGCGCCGAGCAGGGCGATGCAGATGCCGGGAACGAGCGCCCAGAGGTACTGGCCGGTCTGCAGCGCCTCGTTGTTCTGTGCCCAGTAGAGCATCGAGCCCCAGCTGACGGTGTTGACGTTCCCGAGCCCGACGAACTGCAGACCGGCGGCGGCGAGCACGGCGTAGAGCGCAGCGCCGAGGAAGTTCGCGACGATGAGCGAGGTCATCGTCGGAAGCACCTCGCGCATGATGATGTAGAGAGAGCGCTCGCCGCGGACGCGCGCGGACTCGAGGAACTCGCGGTTGCGCAGCGACAACGTCTGGGATCGCAGCTGCCGCGCGCCGTAGGACCACCCGGTGACGACGAGGACCGCGACGATGAGCCAGAGTCCGCCGTTGCGTTCGTACGCCGCAAGTACGATCACCAGCGGAAACGTCGGGATGACGAGGAACACGTCGGTGACGACCGACAGCACGTCGTCGGCGAGCCCGCCGAGGTACGCCGACGACACCCCGATCAACACCGACAGCACGGTCGAGAGCAACCCGACAAGGAAGCCGATCTCCATCGACTGCCGGGTCCCCCACACGACCTGGGAGAAGATGTCCTGGCCGTAGGCCGTCGTACCGAGCAGGTGGTGCGTGGAGATGCCGGCGAAGCGCCGGAACACCTCGGCGTTCGGGTTGTCGGGTGCGATCAGCGACGGAACGACCGACACGACCGTGAAGATCAGGGTGAGCACGGCACCCACGGTGGCCTTGCGGTTGGAGAGCACCGCCGAGAGCAGCACCGACCGGTGGCCGTGCCGCCCGACCATGACCGGCAGGTCGTCGGTGCCCGTGCGGTCAACCGCGAGATGGATCGTCATTGCGCCGCTCGAGTCCGCGGGTCGAGCCACGCGGTCAGCAGGTCCGCGATCAGCACCGACACGAGGACCGCGACGGTGATCAGAAGGAACAGCGCCTGCATCAGCGCGTAGTCCTCGTTCTGCACGGCTTGCAGCAGCATGTAGCCGACACCCGGATAGGCAAAGACGTACTCGACGAGGATCGCGCCGCTGATCACGAACCCGAGCGACATCGCGAAGCCGGTGAGGTTCGGCAGGATCGCGTTGCGCGACGCGTAGTCGACCATGATCCTCGTCGACGACAAGCCCTTCGCCCGCGCCATGCGGATGTAGTCCTCGGCGAGCGTCGTGACCATGTTGTTGCGCATGGTCAGCACCCAGCCGCCGATCGAGGTGATGAGGATCGTGGCGGCGGGCAGGATCGCATGGCTCAGGACGTCACCGACGAACGACGGCGTGAACGACACCGTCGCGCCGGCGCTGTAGCCGAAACCCACCGGCGACCAGCCGAGCGCGACGGCGAAGATGAGCACCGCCATCATCGCGACCCAGAAGTACGGGAACGCCGAGGTCACCACGAAGATCGGCGGGAGCAGGTTGTCCATGACACCGCCGCGGCGCCAGGCGCTGATCGCGCCGATCGCGGTGCCCGCGATGAACGCGAGGATCGTCGTGATGCCGACCAGCCCGAGCGTCCAGGGCAGGGCCTGGAGGATCACGTGGCTGACCGTCTCGGGGAAGAACGAGATCGAGATCCCGAAGTGACCGGTCAGGCAGTTGCCGAGGTAGTCCACGTACTGGGTCAGCAGGCTCTGGTGGTTGTCAACCCCGAAGGCCACCTCGAGCGCCTTGAGCGCGGCCGGGTTGACCCGGCCATGGAACCGGCCAAGCAACGCCTCCGCCGGATTGCCGGGCATCAACCTCGGGATGAAGAAGTTGATGGTCAGCGCCGCCCACAACGTGAAGGCGAAGAAGCCGATTCGCCGCAAAAGGTACTTCACGGGCGGCTCACTTCGGGTTCAGATGCAGCAGCACGACCTCCACGTCCGGCACCTGGAACGGCGCCGGAAGCGCGATCGGGTCGGACGGATCGTCCCAGCCGGTGAACGACGTCGTGTCGTACTCATAGAAGTCGACCTGCTCCGTCACCGGGATCACAGGGACATCGTCGAGCATGAACTGCTCCAGCCGATCCACGATCGAGTGCTGCGTCGCCAGACTCGTGGTCTCAGCGTACTGATTGATCAACCGGTCCACGGTCGGGTTGTGGTAGCGCTCGTAGTTCGAGCCCGCCGGCTGGCCGATCGGTGCGGAGTTCGGCCCGTAGAGCCACTGCCGCAGCTCGTAGTACGGCGCGGGGCCACCGGTCTCGTCGTAGTAGGCGAGCTGGAACTTGCCCTTGAACAGGTTGTTGTCGAAGTCGTTGTCGGCCTGGTTGTCAACGGTGAGCGACATCCCGCAGGCCTTGATCCCCTGCTGGACCACCTGCAGCGACGCGACCCAGTCCGAGTAGTCGCTGATGTTGATGATCGAGAACGCCAGCTTCTGGCCGCTCGGTGAGACGAAGATCCCGTCGGAACCCTTGTGGTAGCCGGCCGCGGTCAGGATCGACTGCGCCTTCGTGGGGTCGTAGTCGTAGGTGTCCTTCGCCTTCATCGCAGGCGACAGCCAGCTGGCGAAGGTCGGCACCGTGATGCCGGTCTGGTTCGCCGGCGGCTCGTAGCCGTACTCGCCGATCTGCGAGACCCGCGGCCGGTTGACGCAGTAGGCGAGCGCCTTGCGGACCGCCACGTCGTTGAGCGGCGCGACCGTCTGGTTGATGAAGATGCTGACGCTGGTCACCGGCGGGAACCAGTAGTGGTGGTTCGGGCTCTTCGAACCGTAGAAGGCCTGGATGTTCGGGATGAACTGCCCGCCGTACTGTGCCTGCCCGGTGGCGAGATAGGTGTTGGCGGGGTCGTTCGAGGTGAACGCGGGGTAGTTGACCGCGTCGACCTTCGGTAGCCCCTTCTGCCAGTAGTCGTTGTTCTTGACGTAGTGCACGTTCTGCCCGGTGCACTTCTGCATGACGAATGGTCCGGTGCCGACCGGGTTCTTGTCCGTGTAGTTGACCGGGTTCGAGATCTTGCTCCAGATGTGCTCCGGGACGATCCCGGTCTGGTCGGCGATGTAGAACAGGTACGGCACGGCCGCAGTCTTGAAGCTGAACTGCACCTGGTCGGAGCCGACCTGCTTGACACCGTTCAGCACCGCCCACAGTGCGTTGATGTCGAGCGCCGGGTGCTGCTTCATCAGCTGGAACGTGAACACGACGTCCGCCGGCGTGAGCGGCTGGCCGTCGCTCCACTTGACCCCCTTGCGGATGGTGAAGGTGAGGGTCTTGCTGCCGTTGCTGAACGCATACGACGACGCGAGCCACGGCGTCGGCGCGGCCGTGCTGTTCAGCGCATTGATGAACAGCAGCGGCTCGTAGATGAAGCCGATCGACTGGAAGTTGACGTCCGGGTTGTAGGGGCTGAACCCACAGCTCCACAACCCGCCGCTCTCGTTCGAGATGGTCACCGTCGAGGTGCCACCCGAGGTTTTCGACCCACCGCCGGAACTGCCGCTCGAGCAAGCCGCGACGAGCGCGAGCAGAGCGGCCAAGGCCGCCACCAACCGCAACCGCTTCATGGTGCTGTCCTCTCCTCGGGTGGGCGAACGGAGGGTTTCCAGTTCCGCAACGATGAGATCTGCCCGTCCGCCGAGCCCATCAGGGTCTCGACGCCGACGGCAAGCGCGCCGACCAGCGGGGCGTCGTACGGGAAATGCGCGACCATCAGGTCGGGCGGGAACGGCACGCCCGCATCCAGCGCCTCGCGCAACCGCGGCTGCAGCCAGGACCACGAGCCCACCAGCCCGCCCCCGACAGTGACCCGCTGCGCATCGATCGCGGTGGCGAGGTTGACGACGTGGAAGCACAGTTCGGTCAGTGCCCGGTCGACCACGGCGACCGCGGCGAAGTCCCCCGAGTCCGCGCGCTGGAACACCTCGATCGCGTCAGCGGGCCGGCCGGGAAGAGTCGCACCCAACGCGGCCAGCGCGCGACCGCTCACGTGGTCCTCCAGCAGCTCTCGACGATCGACCGGCCGGCCGACATCGTCGAGGGTGCGCAGGTTGTAGGCGATCTCGCCGGCAGCGCCGTGCCGGCCGCGAACGACCGTCCCGCCGACCACGATCGCCGCTGCCAAGCCGGTGCCGAGGTTCAGGTAGATGCCAGGGTCACACCCCTGCAGCGAGCCCCACCGGGCTTCGGCCAGCGCCGCCGCCTTTACATCCGTCATCACGCTGACCGGTACGCCGGCGAACGCCGCGCTCAGCTCGTCCTCGAGGGCCAGGCGCTCCCAGCCGTCGATGGTCGGCGCGAGCCCGACATGGTCGGCCGCGGGGATCCCGAACGTTGCGACGCCGACCGCCGAAAGGGCCGCGCCCGGAAGGTCACGGAGCAGCTCCCGCGCCGCCTCGATCCCACGTCGAAGCGTGACGTCCGCACCTTGACCGCCCGCGGCCGGAAGGGTGTTCGACGCGAGCCGCCGGCCCTCGAGGTCGCACGCACCGACCGCGATCTTGGTGCCACCGAAGTCGACGCCGAGCACGACCGGGGTGACGGTCATCCTGCTGCACCCGATCGGGGCACCGAGCCTCCTTGCGGCTGGCCGACCTAACCGATAGGAAAGTACCCTACCAGTTCGGGGTCAGCAAGAGGGCGGTTCGAATGGTTTACGGTGGCCGCGTGGCGGCGGGGACATCGATCGGCCCCGGTGCGCGACCCGCCCTGATCCGCGAACTCAATGAACGGCTGATCCTCGACGAGGTACGCCGTGTCGGTGCCGCCTCGCGGGCGGATCTCGTCCGGGTCACCGGGCTGTCGAAGCCGACGGTGACGCTCGCGCTCGCCAACCTCCAGCAGGACGGCCTGATCCGGGTCGCCGGCCGCCGCTCCGGGGTGTCCGGTCCGGCCGCGTTGCTGCACGAGGTGCAGCCGGACGCTGGTTACGCCCTCGCGCTGGACGTCGGCCGCGAGTTCGTCCGGGGTGCGATCGCCGACATGTCCGGAACCCGCCGCGCCGCCGCCACCCGGCGTACATCCGCCCGAACCGGTCCGTCCCGAGCCGCCGAGGCGGTCGCGCTCGGCCGAGTGCTGGCCGCCGAGGTCGGCATCTCGCTGGCCGACATCACACAGACGGTCGTCGGCAGTCCCGGCGTGCTCGACCCCAACCGGGATGCAATCACGCTGGCCCGCAGCCTGCCCGGCTGGGAGCGACCCGAGGTGCTCGACTGCCTGCGCGAGGCCTTCGGCGAGACCGTGGTCTTCGAGAACGATGTCGATGCCGCCGCGATCGCGGAACGCGAGCACGGACACGGTCGCGATGTCGAGAGCTTCGCCTTCCTCTCGATCGGCACCGGCATCGGCATGGGCCTCGTGGTCGGTGGCAAGCTGCACCGCGGCGCGCACGGCGCGGCCGGCGAGATCGCATACCTGCCGATCAGCGATGGCCTCGGCGCCGACCTGAAGGACGCCCGACGGCGAGGTCCACTTGAAGCCGCGGCCTCCGCCGCCGCGATCGTCCGGGCCGCCCGGCGGGTCGGGATGCCGGGCGCGCTGTCGGCTCGCCGCGTGTTCGCGGCTGCCGCAGCCGGTGACCGGCTGGCGGGCTCGGTCGTCGCCGAAGAGGCCCACGTCGTCGCGCGTGCGATCTGCGCGGTGGTCGCCGTCGCCGACCCGGCGCTGATCGTTCTCGGCGGCGGCGTCGGGCAGGCGCCGGGCTTCGCGGCCGCCGTCGCAACCCAGCTACGCGCGATGAGCCCGGTCGTTCCCGACGTACGCGTCAGCGCCCTCGGCGACGACGCGGTCGTCGACGGCTGCCTCGCTGAGGGAATGGACCGAGCCTGGGCGCTACTCACCGCCGGCGGCCGCTGACACGACCAACGCCGCGATCCAGCTACGAAATGGTTCCGGGCGGGCCGTGTTCATTCGCGCCAGATGTGGATCTTGTTGTGTTCGTCCTTGCGGATCCGCCATCGAGTGTGGTGGACGACCCAATGATGGAGTTCACATAGGTGGATCCCGTTGGTCTTGTCGGTGCGTCCGAGCAGCGCCCAGAAAATCTGGTGGTGGATCCGGCAGCGGGATAACGGCGCCTGGCATTTCGGCCAGCGGCAGCCCTTGTCCTCGATCCGTAACGCGCGGCGTTGCGCCGGGCTCCAGGTCCTGGTGCTGCGACCCAGGTCCAACACTTCGCTGTCCCCGCCGAGCACGGCCGGGATGATCCCGGCGTCACACGCGATCCGCCGGGCGGTGGCCGGGGTGAGCGGGGTCCCGTTCATCGTGACCGGGTCGCCCGCCCCGCCAGACAACCCGCTGGTTGGCTCGCCGATGAGCCCGCTCCCGGGCTGCTCGGTGTGCGCGGCCAGCTCGGCTTTGAGCTGGTCGTAGCCGATGGTGACGATCACCTGGGGTTTCTCCCCACCGGTCTCGGGCAGCCCACCGGCGGCCATCGCGTGCTCGGCGAGCATGACCAGCCCATCCGCGGCCCGCTGCCCGGCGCTCCGGTCATCCTCCGGCCCGGCCTTGCCGAGCAGCGGCGCCAAGGCGGCTTTGATGGCGGCGGCGCCGGTCGGGTCGAGCATCCCGTCAACGGCGACCATCCCGTCGAAAGTGTCGGCGAACCGGACCCAGCGGGCGTCGAACTTCCGCTGCGCGGCGGCCTCAGCGTCATCATCGGTCAGCCGGGTGATCAGCTCGCGGTGAACTGCCCGAGCCGGCCCGGGTCACACACCTCGCTGGCTTTCACGAGCTCCTTTTCGATCACATCCCGCAACCCGGCCGGCGCCTTGGCGACCGCATACGTGATCACCCGGGCGTGCTCAAGCGTGAGCCGGCCTGCGCCCAAGGCGGTGTCGATCTCCCGGTGTTCGGGCAGGCTCCTTGCGACGGTCAGGTACCGGCTGGCGTCGCGACCGCTGAGCAGCAGGTCCTCGACCAGCCAACCTCGGGTCGCCCGGCCGGCCTCGTCGACAGTGGCGTCCCGCACGTCGATCACCTGCAGCTGCCGGACCAGGACCGCGTCGAGCTGGTTGCGCAGCTGCAGCAGGATCTCGGTCGAGTTGGTCAGCTCGATGTCCGCCAACGCGTGCGGGTCTTCGGCGAGCAGCTCGTGCACGTCCTCGGCGATGCGAGTGACCGCGGGCCGTGGCGTGTACATGAGAAGAACTGTAGATTGAGGGTCTGACAGTTTCCGGGCTGAAAACCGTTGGTACACAAAGGAAGTTGAGGTATTTCTTGTCCACAGCTGTGGACGAGAACGCGGCCGTCCACAGATCGTCGCCAACCTTTGACAACCACCATCGCGACCGTCATGAGCCAACGACGAGAAGGCACCTACGGTCGAGGGGTTCTTTCTGCTATACCCCGCTGAAACGCGAAGCCGCGTCCACAGAAGCGTGGGCGCATCACCGTGTTCATGAGCTGAACCGTCTCGGCCGCGCCGAACTGAAACGATGAGTCACAGCGACCATTCGACCAAGTGCTGAGCACGAACATGCCCCGTTGATCAAGGCAGTTCGAGCGGGTCACCGACGGGCTGCCCTCTCAGCGGGTCGTCCACGTCGAGCACACGTGACCGGCCGGCGTACCAGTTCCCGTCGCGATGGATCGCCTCCGTGAACAGCTCGGCGTACGGCTTGGTGCTCGCCGCGGCCGAACCGAAGCCGAAGACCCGCTCGCTGCCGAGTACGGCGTTCGCGGCCGCAAGGCCTTCGACCAGGCGGCGGTAGTCGTTGCGTTCGTTCTCACCTCGGTACGCCGCCAGCGCGTCGAGGGCACGCTGCAGGTCGTCCGGACCGTGCGGGACGTAGAGCGTCGGCCGCTCGAGTGATGCCCAGAGTCCCCAGGTCCACCACGCCGCCGGGGTCGCGGCCACCTGCAACGCGGCGCCCACGGCTCGCCCGACCACCTCGTGCGACGGGTGCCCGTCACGTGCCTGCGGCGAGACGACCAACGCCGGACGTTCGCGCCGGATCGCGTCAGCGACGGCTTCAGCGCACACTGCTTCGCCGCCTGCCAGCGCGTCGACCGCACGCTCGAGCCGGTATCCGCCACGCCTCGACGCGTCCACCGCCTCCGCAAGTCGCCGTTCCTCGTCACCGGGGCGCCCGGCGCTGAGCAGCAGGTTGACGGCCGACCACCCGCGCGCCGCGAGCGCGCGAAGCGTCATACCGGGCGCGATCGCCTCGTCATCCGGATGCGGCGACACGTGAAGGACCACCTTGACGGGCACGCACACCGCCCTTAGCGTCACGAACAGGAAAGTTTCCTACCAACCGTAGAGGAGCCGCGATGCGCCGCCGCGGTCGGGCCACGGCAGTCATTGTCTCGCCGATCCTGGTCTGCGCCGGCGTCGTCGGGACCGCGACGACGGCGTCATCGGCTCCGGCCAAGGCCGAGCTGCGAGTCGACTCGGTCGGCTTCCTGCCCGGCGACGTCAAGCATGCGTACCTGATGACCGGCGTGCCGGTGTCCGGAGTCCACTTCGCGGTCGTCGACTCGCATGGGTCAACCGTGCTGTCGGGACCGATCAGCTCGCACAACCGCGGCAAGTGGAGCGCGTCGTATCCGGACGTCTACTCGCTCGACTTCTCGGCCTTGACGGCGCCGGGCAGTTATCACATCGTCGCGAGCGGGCGGGTGAGCGCGACCTCGCAGAACTTCCAGGTCGAGTCCGCAAAGGCGCTCTACGGCCCGATCATCGCCAACGGCGTCAAGTTCTTCCAGGCGCAGCGCGACGGCAAGGACCAGGTCGACAAGGCGCTGCACCGCAAGCCGTCCCACCTCAATGACGCCCATGCCCTGGTTTACCGCGAGCCCGACTACCCGCACCCGAACAGCGACGACACGATCAAGGGCAGGCATCTCGAGCGGGTCGCCGACCATGCGGTCGTCAATGTCGAAGGTGGTTGGTTCGACGCCGGCGACTATCTGAAGTTCACCCACACCACGGCGTACGCCGATGTCCTGCTCTATGCGAGCCGGCGTGCGCTCGGGTCGGCCGCCCCGCCGTCGCTGCTGCGCGAGGCCGAGCACGGTGAGCACTGGTTGCGCAAGGTGTGGGACGAGAAGTCGAAGACCCTCTACCTCCAGGTCGGGATCGGCACCGGTAACGAGTCCGGCTCGTTCTACGGCGACCACGACCTGTGGCGGCGGCCGCAGGTCGACGACCACGACACGTCGAAGCGCGATCGGTACGCCGCCGCTCACCGCCCGGTGTTCCGCGCCGCGCAGCCCGGGCATCCGATCAGCCCGAACCTCGTCGGGCGGGTGTCCGCGGCGTTCGCCATGGCGGCGCAGGCCGACGCGAGGGCGCATACCGCGCGGGCGCGGTCGGAGCTGCAGGCAGCAACGTCCCTCTACGCCATGGCCGCGACCAAGCACCCACCGCACCCACTGATCACGACCGACCCCCGCGAGTACTACCCCGAGACCACCTGGCACGACGACATGGCGCTCGGCGCAGCGGAGATCGCACTCGCCGACCTCGACCTTCACCGGCCGGCCAAGACCTGGGTCCAGGCGTCCGCTCGCTGGGTGAAGGACTACATCGCCGGCGGCAGCACCGACACCTTCAACCTGTACGACACGGCCGCGCTGGCGGAAGCCGACCTGCTCACCGCCATGCACCGCGACCGGGCGCACGGGACCTTGGACATCAGCCGGGCGGCAGTGCTGGCCAACCTGCGCAAGCAGATCCACGAAGGGATCTCGCATGCCGACCACGACCCGTTCCGAGCAGGCGGCGACTACGACAACTTCGACGTCGACTCGCACACCTTCGGGCTGATCTCGACGGTCGAGATGTACGACGCCGCGACCGGCTCGACGGCGTACCAGAGCTTCGCGACCGAGCAGCGCGACTGGCTGTTCGGTGCGAACGCGTGGGGCGCAAGCTTCATGGTGGGCGAGGGAACGAACTTCCCGCGCTGCATGCAGCATCAGGTCGCGAACCTGGCCGGTTCGCTCGACGGCAAGCCGCCGCTCGTGCTCGGCGCGGTCGTCAACGGACCGAACTCGGCCGGCATCTTCGCCGGCGGGCTGGGCACCCGTCAGGACGGGATGCGCAAGTGCCCGACCGGTCCGGAGCCGTACCAGGCGTTCAACGGCAGGGGCAGCCGCTACATCGACGACGTCCGGTCATGGCAGACCGACGAGCCGGCACTCGACATGAGCGGCGCGGCGGTGCTGGCCGGAGCGCTCGAGCTCGCCGCGCACTAACGGCTGCGCAGCTCCTCCACGCCTGGCCCGCTGAGCTCGTCGAGCGCCGCTTTTCGGCCGGATGCCGCGAGCAGCAACGACATGACCGGACCCTCGACCAGCGGCCCGCTACCGATCGAAACCGAGGTGTCGGTCGCGCGAAGGGTCACCCCGCCCACCCGGTCTCGACCGCCGATGATCGCGTTGCTCTTCGAGTAGAAGGTCAGGGTGCGGGCTACCTCGGCGAGCGGGTAGTCCCGCTTGATGCCGAGCGGCCGGCGGATGTCCTCGCCGTGACAGAACGCCTCGCCGAGCCAGGTGTCCTTCGGACCCGGCGGCGCGCTGGTCCGGCCGATGACCGCGCGAAACTCCGCAAGCGTCGCCTCCGGACCCTGCGCGCCCTCCAACGCCACCTGGCCGGCGGTGAACTTGTTGAAGTTGAACCCGGCGCCGGCGAAGCGGGCGACGAACTTCGGCGGCGTCATCTTCGCGGCGGACAACAGATGCGCAAGAACGTCGTGAACGTCCCATTCTCTGCACATGGTCGGAAGCCGCCACTGCTCCGGGCTGAGCCCGGCCAGGTCATCGGCGAGCGCGCTGCGCTCCTCGTGAATCGTCGGCCAGACACTCGGCGCCATGTTCCCTCCCCCACCCTCGATGACAACAACGATCATCATCCCGACGCACGAACCGCCGCCAGATCGACAACTGCTCCGCCGGTCAGCGCTCCGGGCTGTCGCCGTAGGCGTGCTGGTACGGGTAACGGTCACCGGAGGTCTGCGGGCCGAGCGCGTCCAGCCGAGCGAGCTCTTCCGCGGTCAGCGTGATCTCGGTGGCCGCGACGTTCTCCTCGAGGTACTTCACGCGCTTCGTCCCAGGGATCGGCACGACGTCATCGCCCTGCGCAAGCACCCAGGCCAGCGCGAGCTGCCCGGGCGTGCACCCCCGGGTCATGGCCAGCTCCCGGACCTCGGCCACGAGGTCGAGGTTGCGCTGGAAGTTCTCACCCATGAAGCGCGGGTTGTTGCGTCGGAAGTCATCGGGACCGAAGTCGTCCGGGCTGGCGATCGAGCCGGTGAGGAACCCTCGCCCGAGCGGGCTGAACGGCACGATGCCGATCCCGAGCCGCCGGCAGGTCCCGACAACGTCGTCCTCGAGCTCGCGGGTCCACAGCGACCACTCGCTCTGCAGGGCGGCGATCGGATGCACGGCCATCGCCCGCTCAATCGTCTGGGAGCTCGCCTCGGACAACCCGAGGTAGCGCACCTTGCCGGCCGCGACGCACTCGGCCATCGCACCGACGGTGTCCTCGATGGGTACGTCGGGATCAACCCGGTGCTGGTAGTAGAGGTCGATGTAGTCGGTGCCGAGCCGGCGCAGGCTCGCGTCGACCGCCGACCGGACATAGTCGGGGTGGCCGTTGACCCGCATCACGTTGCCGTCGTCTCGCGAGAGCGAGAACTTCGTCGCGAGCACGACACGGTCGCGACGACCCACGAGGGCCTCGCCGACGAAGGACTCGTTGTGCCCGTCGCCGTACACATCGGCGGTGTCGAAGAACGTGATGCCGAGCTCGAGCGCGCGGTCGATCGTCGCCCGGGCTTCGACCGGGTCCGCCTCGCCGTAGGACTGGGACATGCCCATGCAGCCCAGACCGAGCATCGAGACCTCGAGGCCACTGCGGCCGAGCGTGCGGGTAGGAAGGCTCATGGCTCTATCTAATAACCCGTGCGCGGACGGCTATCCAGCGGTCAGTGGTGCAACACCCGGGAGAGGAACTGCTGAAGCCGCGGATGGGTCGGCGCGTCGAGCACCTGCTCGGGCGGGCCGGCCTCCGCGACCACGCCGGAGTCGAGGAAGCAGACCTCGTTGGCGACCCGGTGCGCGAAGCCCATCTCGTGCGTCGCCATCACGATCGTCATCCCTTGGTTCTTCAGCTCCCCGATCAGGTCGAGCACCTCACCGACCAGCTCGGGGTCTAGCGCGCTCGTCACCTCGTCGAGGAGCAGCACCCGCGGCTCGCTGGCAAGGGCACGCGCGATCGCGGTTCGTTGCTGCTGCCCGCCGGACATCCGGTCCGGGTAGGAGTCGACGTACGCCGCAAGGCCGACCCGCGCGAGCAGCTCGCGTCCGCGCTCCTCGGCCTCGGCCTTCGGCCGCTTCCCCACCACCCGAGGCGCGAGCGTGACGTTCTGCAACGCGGTCATGTGCGGGAACAGGTTGAACGCTTGGAAGACGACGCCGATCCGCCGGCGCACCAGGTCGGCGTTGACGCGGGGGTCGGTGATCTCCTCGCCGTCGAGCAGGATCTCCCCGTCGGTGACGACCTCCAGCAGGTTGATGCAGCGAAGCAACGTCGACTTGCCGGACCCCGAGCCGCCGATGAGGACGACCGCCTGCCCGTCGTACACAGTCAGGTCGATGCCGTTGAGGATGCGCGCTTCGCCGTAGTGCTTGTGAACACCGCGCACCTCGAGAACCGGGGCGGTCACACCACTGCGCCCGCCTGCTGGCGGCGATACGCCCGCAGGTTGTACCAGTCTGCGAACCGGCCGGTCGGCGCGGCGATGCAGATGAACAGCAACGCAGCAATGACGTACGGCGTGAAGTTGAAGGTCAGCTGGTTGTCGATGTTGGCCTGCTGGATGGCGTCGGTGACCGCGCCCACGATCGAGATCAGGCCGACGTCCCGCTGCAACGAGACGAAGTCGTTGAGCAGCGCGGGAATGACGTTGCGGATCGCCTGCGGCAGGACGACCAGCCGCAACGTCTGCCGCTGAGTCAGGCCGAGCGAGCGGGCAGCCGCGCGCTGGCTCGGGTGCACCGACTGGATGCCGGCCCGGAACACCTCCGTGACGAACGCGCTGTAGGACAGGATGATCGCGAGCGATCCCCAGACCGCCGCCGAGTTCGTCACGTGGTGCAGCCGCAACGACGGGAATCCGACGCCGAAAAGGTAGAGCAGGATGATCGTCGGACAACCCCGAAACAGGTCGACGAACAACGCAGCGGCGATCCGCAACGGTGCCAAGACGGGGCTGATCGACGTCCTCATCGTCGCGACGATGAGCGCGATCGCGAGGATGCTCGGCTCGGCGATCACCAGGATCTTCAAGTCGACGAGCAAGCCTTTGAGGATGTCCGGGGTGTCATGCCGGAACGAATGACCGGACAGGAAGGTCTCTCGCGCCGACGTCCAGCCCGGTGCATGGCTGACCCCCAGCCACACCGCCACAGCGAAGACCAGCGTGCTGACCACCGCGACACCGGTCGATCGGCGCTTGCGCTGTTGCCGGTACTCGCGACGCCACTGCTCCTTGTCGGAGAGCAGGACGTCCGCGCCGGTGGAGCTCACGATCGGTCGAGCTAGTGGAGCACGGGGGCGTTGGCTTCTTTCGCCAGCCACTTGCTCTGGATCTTCGCCAGCTCACCGCTCGCCTTCAACGCGTCGACCGCCTTGCTGACGCACGACGTCAGCGGGCTGCCCTTCGCGAGCAGGGCGCCGAACTGCTCGGGATGTGCCCCCGGCGCGAGCTGACCCACGATCACGCTGCCCTTGACCTGGGCGGAGGTGATGTAGAACGCGGTCGGCAGGTCGACGACGAGACCGTCGATCTGCCCGTTCTTCAACGCCTGGATTGCGAGCGAGTTGCTGCCGTAGAACGCGTGCGAGGACGGCTTGATGACGTCGCTGATGGTCTGCTGGTCCGTCGTACCGGTCTGCGCTCCGAGCTTCAGGCTCTTCAGCCCGGCGAACGTCGTCACCGACGCGGCCTTGCTGCCCTTCATCGCGACGATCGCCTCGGCCACGTTGTAGTACGGCGCGGAGAAGTCGACCGCCTTCTCGCGTGCCGCGGTGATCGAGAACTCGTCAAGGTCGTAGTCGAAGTCCCGTGCGGCCGGGCCGATCGCCTGGGTGAACGTGATCCGCTTGATCTTGATCTGGGCGGGCGTGTAGCCGAGCTTCTTCGCGATCGCGAGGTCCACCGCGCTTTCGAAGCCGTTGCCGTCGATCGGCGTCTTGTTGTGGTTGAACCACGGCGGGTAGACCGGTTCGTCGACGCCGATCGTGATGTTTCCCGACGAGACGGTCTTCAGCGTGCTCGGTGTGCAGCCAGGAATCCCGCCCGCTACTGCGGAGGGCGAGGCGCTCGCTGCGGCGGATGGCGAGCTCGCCGGCGGAGTGCCGCCCGAGCTCGAGCTGCCGCAACCGGCAACCGCCACCCCCATCGCGGCCAGTGCCGCCACGCTCAGTCCGACGCGATTCACAACGCTCCCCTTTTGGTACGACGCAACTGCA
>DATJSI010000032.1 GCA_035504215.1 Mycobacteriales bacterium | reverse complement strand
ACGCAAGGGCAAAGCCCGAGCCGATGATGCCGATCACCGTGCCCTCGAGGATGAACGGCGCCTGGATGTAGAAGTCTGAGGCGCCGACCAACCGCATGATCCCGGTCTCCCGGCGGCGGGTGAACGCTGCGACCAGCATCGTGTTGTAGATCAGCAAGCAGGTCGCCGCGAGCAGCACAACAGCGATCAGCAACACGCCGAGCGTCACCCGGTGGAAGAACGCGAACAGTGTCTTCAGATCCTGCGAGGCGTTCGTCACGGACTGCACCCCGGGGGCCTGGCTGACCGCACTGTTGATCACTGCGAACTGGTGCGGGTCCTTGAGCCCGACCGCGAACGACGCCGGCAGGGTGTTCGGGCCGGCCTCCTTGGTCAGGTCGGGGTCGTTCGCGAACTCGTCCTTGAAGTGCTGGTAGGCCTCCGCCTGCGAGACGTACTGCACGCTCTTGACCTGCGGCAACTGCTTCAGGGTCTTGTAGATCTGGGTCTGGTCGTTCAGCGTCAGGCAGTTCGCCGGCGCGTTCGGCGTACCGCAGTTCGGCTGGAGATAGACCGACACCTCGATCTCGTTGAGCAGATCGTGCTCGAGTCGGCTCGCACCGGTGCGGATCATCAGCGCACCGCCGAGCAGCGTGAGCGAGATGGTGATCGTCACCATCGCCGCGACGGTCATCGTGACGTTGCGGCGCAGGCCAAGGGCAAGCTCCGACACGACGAACTGAAAGCGCATGTAAAGGTCTCCGAGCGGTCAGCGGGAGTAGCCGTAGACGCCGCGGTTCTGGTCACGGGTGACTCGACCACCCTCGAGCTCCACGACCCGGCGACGCATCGAGTCGACGATGTTCGAGTCGTGGGTAGCCATGACCACCGTGGTGCCGGTGCGGTTGATCCGGTCGAGCAGCTTCATGATTCCGACGCTCGTGCCGGGGTCGAGGTTGCCGGTCGGCTCGTCGGCGAGCAGGATGCGCGGCCGGTTGACGAATGCCCGCGCGATCGCGACCCGCTGCTGCTCGCCACCGGACAGCTCGTCCGGCCGGCGGTTCTCCTTGCCGTCGAGCCCGACCAGGCTCAACACCTCGGGCACGACCTTGGCCACGGTGTGGCGCGGCTTGCCGATCACGTCGAGGGCGAAGGCGACGTTCTCGGCGACCGTCTTGTTCGGGAGCAGACGGAAGTCCTGGAACACCGTGCCGACCTGGCGCCGCAGCACGGGGACCTTGCGGCGGGGCAGCTTGCCCAGGTCCTTCCCGACCACCCAAATGTTGCCTTTGGTCGGTTGTTCCTCTTTGAGCACGAGCCGCAGAAAGGTCGATTTGCCGGACCCGGACTCGCCGACGAGGAAGACGAACTCGCCCTTGTCGAGCTCGACGCTGACTTCGTCGAGCGCCGGGCGCGTGCTCGTTGGGTAGACCTTGGTCACCCCGTCGAACCGAATCACAACGAGGAAGTCTACCGGCGGTTAGCCGTCCTCCCCCTGAGTGCGACGCCAGCGCACCTCCGCGTCGATGAACTCGTCGATATCGCCATCGAGGACCGCGCTCGTGTTGCCGACCTCCACGCCGGTGCGGGCGTCCTTGACCATCTGGTAGGGGTGCAGCACGTAGTCGCGCACCTTGTCGTCGCTGCCGAAGCCCACCGTGTTGCGGGAGCCCTTCAGCCGGCCCATCTCGTCGGCCTCCTCCTGGCGGCGTACCTCGAGCAGCTTTGCGGCGAGCACCTCCATCGCCCTGGCCCGGTTCTGGATCTGGCTCCGCTCGTTCTGGCAGGTCACGACGATGCCGGTCGGCAGGTGGGTGATGCGTACCGCGGAGTCGGTCGTGTTGACGCCCTGGCCACCGGGACCCGAGGAGCGGTAGACGTCGACCCGGATGTCCTCGTCGGGGATCTCGACGTGGTCGGTCTCCTCGACCACGGGCGTGATGTCGACGCTCGCGAACGACGTCTGCCGGCGCGACTGGTTGTCGAACGGCGAGATCCGGACCAGCCGGTGCACGCCGTGCTCGCCGGCGAGCGTGCCGTAGCCGTACGGCGCCTTCACGACGAACGTCCCCGACTTGATGCCGGCCTCTTCGGCGTACGACGTGTCGAAGACCTCGGTCGGGTAGTCGTGACGCTCCGCCCAGCGCAGGTACATGCGCATCAGCATTTCGGCCCAGTCGGCGGCGTCCGTGCCACCCGTGCCGGAGTTGATCGTCACCAGGGCATCGCGCTCGTCGTACTCGCCCGAGAGCAAGGTCCGAACCTCGAGTGACTCGATGTCGGCCTTGAGCTGCGGCAGGCCGGCCTGTGCCTCCGCGATCAGGTCGGCGTCGTCGAGCTCGATCGCGGCGAGCTGGTCGTCGAGCCGGGCGTGCAACGTGTCGAGCCGGGCGAGGTCGGCGCGAAGCGACGCCATCTTCCGGGTGACTCGCTGGGCCCGGTCCTGGTCGTTCCACAGATCCGGGTCGGCGGCCTCGTCCTCGAGGTCCTTCAGCTGGGTGCGCATCGCGTCCGGGTCGAGCACCGCTTCGATCGAGCCGAGAGTGGCAACCAGCCCTTTGAGCACGTCGGCGGGGTCGAGATCGGACACGCCTAGCGAGGTTACCGGCGTTGCGCGACCGGCGTCGGGGGTGCGGGTGCGGGTCCGGCTCGCCTCGCCCCGCCCGTTTCAGCACACAACCGGCCCCGATCGACGGCGCATAGCCGGGCATCGGCGTACTCATCAGGGCGAACCGGGCACCGTTGTGTGCTGAAACGTCCGCGGCGATGGGAACCAACCGCCTCCCGCCTGCGTCTGTCGAACTGACGGCGGCGTCCGCGCGCGCCATGCTGGCCCACGGCGAGAGGGATCGCGATGAACGCTCGGAGCACGTTCGTACGTCGCACCGCGGCCGGGGGGATGTTCGCCGCAGCCGCCATCGTCGTGCCGATCTGGGCGGCGACCCCTGCCGCGGCGGCCAGCCTGTGCGCACCGCCCTCGGACACGGTGCCACCGCAGGTGCAGAGCGTGCAGTTCGGCGTCTCGACCGTCGACCTCAGCACCGGCCCGTACACGGTCCCGGTGACCGTCGACGCGACCGACACGTCGCAGAACGGCGCGGCCAGCGGCGTCGCGGGCGTCGGGCTCCTCCTCTCCGGGCCGGGCGGCGGCGTGGGCACTTCGCTGAAGCTGACCGGCGGCACTGCCGACGACGGCGTGTGGACCGGCACTCTCACGATCCCGAAGCGAGCGCGGCCGGGCACCTGGACGCTGCGCTACGTCCAGGCTGATGACGCCGCGGGCAACCAGGGCTTCTACCCGGACTTCGGCACCTACCCGCAGGGGCCGACCGACATCCGGCTGCAGAGCGGATGGGACACGACGGTCACGCTGACCGGCCACGGCGCGCCACCGCCGAAGAAGGTCAAGGCAGGTGCTCTGACGTCGTTCGGCTTCAACCCGAGCGCGGTCAATACGACGAAGGCGGCTCGCAAGTTGCACGTCACGGCATCCTTCAGCTCGCCCGCTCCGAGGAACGTCTCGGTCATCTTCTCGCGGAGCAAGGGCCATGGCCGAGGGCTCAACAAGGGCCTTGAGCTGACCAAGCACGCAACCAACACGTGGACCGGCACGATGACCGTGCCGGAGTGGCTCGGCGACGCCACGAGCCGGCCGCGGCTATTCGTCGAGTATCCCGCGAAGGACAAGCCGCAGTTCCGTCTGATCACCGCGAGCACCCTGCACGCTCGGCACTTCTCGTCGTACCTGAAGGTCACCAGCAACACCGACAGGACCAAGCCGGTGCTGACCAGCCTGACCTTCTCGCCGCCCACGGTGAACAGCACGTCGGGTACGGCGTCGATGACGGTGACAGCGACCGCAACCGACACGTTGTCCGGCGTCCACCGGGTCGACGTCGACTTCTCGACCCACCACGGGATCGGCGGAGCGGCAAGCGGGCTCTATCCGTTCCCGGGCATCGGCTACGAGACCTACGGCTATGTGCACGCGAAGCTTCAGCTCGAGGACGGCCAGTGGGTCGGCACGGCGAGGTTCCGCAAGTGCGTGCCGAGCGGGAGCTGGCAGGTGAGCGCTTACGTCGAGGATGGCGCGCACAACGCGGCCTACAACTCGTCGAAGAAGCTGATCCGCGACGAGCTGCCCGGCACGCTCAGCGTGACGTCCAAGCACGGGGACGTCGTGCCGCCCTACGTGAGGGGGGCCGTCGCCTCCGGGCAGGCGCACACGATCACGCTCGACTTCAGCGAAGGCGTGAAGAACGTCAACCCGTCCACGCTCTCCGTCTACGCGATGAAGCCCAAGGCGAAGCGGTTCCAGTCGAGCGCATCGGTGAGCTCGATCACGTGCTCGAACGGCTCGGCGACGATCGACTGCGCCGGTAGCGGCGGGCTCGTGACGTCAGCCGTTCTCGACGTTCCGGCGGTGGCGGCCGGCGATCGGTTCGAGGTGTTCGCCAACCAGGACATCACCGCGCCGCAGCTCACCGACGGCGCCGGCAACCCGCTGGACTGGGGCGGATACGCCGCGGACGTCACCGGCTCCTGAGGCGCGTTCGACCGCGCGTTTCAGCACACAACGCTCGCCATCGGCGCCGCGAAAACCGGGCACGCGCCGCAACAGGGTCGACTCCGGGCGGGGTTGTGTGCTGAAGCGGTCAACACAGCCCGCCGGCGACCGGCGACCGGGCGTGCGAGGTCTCGCTGACCCCGATCCGCCCGCCGGACGCCGAGCCGTCGAGCCAGCCGACCACCCGGCCGAACGGTACGTCGACCCGGCCACGCAACACGACCGTCACCGTGCCGCCGTCGACCGTGGTGGCCGGCGGACCGAGCGACGCGAAGACATGCCGCAGGTCGGCGGCGTCATCGGAGAGTGAGCGCTGGGCGAGGTCCGCCGCGTGTTGCGGATCGAGCGGCAGCGGCTCGCCGCAGCGAAGCGCGCCGCCGCGGTAGATCGCCGCGGTGTCAATCCCTTGGGCGGCGGCGAGAACGGCGGAGTCCGCGGCCGAAGCCAGGGCCCGCCGGGCCAGGAACACCTTCGACACGTCGACGCCGACGGTGATCAGCACCGCGGCAATGGCGACGTAGCCGATCACCAGAACGAGCACCGAGCCGTCGTCGGTGCCTCGCGCGCGCATCGGCATGCTCAGCATCCGGCCGCGGGGTCGGGTGTGCCGGTGCCCGAGTAGCAGCTGAGCCGCTCGGCATGGCGGGCGCGAACGGTAATCCCGGCGACGCAGCGGCGCCCGCACAGCCAGCCTGGTACGAACGGAAGCGCAACGTGCTGGGACAGGACCACGGTGAAGGTCGATCCGGGCGCGTAGTCGCACGGCCCGCAGTCAACGACGCGACCCGACGGCTTCCACGACACGCCCTGGTCGGCCATGACGAGCGCGACGGCCTGCTCGGCCCGCCGCTCCCCCAGGGCATCCGAACCCGCGGTGGCATAGGCCCTCGCGCCTTCCCGTGCGGCGGCGGTTACCGCGAACGCCGCGCGCTGCACGGCGACCGCGCTCATCACGACGTAGGCCAACGGGATCATCAGGAGGACCGCCAGCCAGACGAACTCCACGATCGCGCTGCCCTCGTCAGCCGGACGGGAGCAGGTCACGGTCTCGGCTCCAGCAAGGCGTGGCCGGTCGCGTGAACCGCCGGACCGACCGGCAGGAACCAGGCAAGCAGCGGCAGCCGCGCATCGACGCGAACGGTGACGACCGCAGCGCCATCCACCTGCGCCTGGGCGGCGGGAGCGTACGCCGTCGCGTATGCCGCGCCGAGCGCGCGAGTGATCTCCTCATTCGCCTGCTCGGCTCCTGCCGCGGGATCGGCGACATCAGCATTTGCGGCGTACCGGGCGCCGTCCGCGGCACACGCTTCCAGCACGTCCCGGACGTAGAAATCGATGCCGACCTGAAGCACCGCGAGAAACAGGAATGTGACGAGAACGCCGACCAGGACGAAGTCGACCGCCGCCGAGCCGCCGTCACGCGGCGCGCCGGCTCCGCTCACTTGCTCGGATCGCCGGAGATGTTCAGCGCGTTGGTCAACAGGCTGCGCAGCGTCGGCTCGGCCACGACCCAGAGCGCGGTGACGATGCCCGCCGTCATCAACGTGATCAGCACCCAGCCCGGCACATCGCCGCGCTCCCGGTCGGCGCCACCGAACCGCCGCCGCAGCTCCGCCCAGACGAACAACAACCCGAAATACATGCGCCGACTCCGATCCTCTCGATCCCTCAGGGCACGGACAGCTGGAGGCTGTAAAAGCCTGGGAACAAAGCAAAAATCACCGTCACCGGCAGGACCAGGAACACGACCGGCACGAGCATCGTGATCTCCTTGCGACCACCTGCCTCGAGCAAGGCGCGGCGACCCATCTCGCGCACGTCGGTCGCCTGCGCCCGCAGGACCTCCGCGAGCGGCGTCCCGCGCTCGACCGCGACGGCCATGCCGTCGACGAATCTTGCGAGCACCGGAAGCGATGTCCGCGCCGCCATCGCCTCCAGGGCGCTCGTCACGGAGCGACCCGCGCGGGCGTCCGCGAGCGCCCGGGCCAGCTCGCGAGGCAGCTCGCCGTGGGCCAGCCGCGCGACTCGCTCGAGGGCCGCGACCGGCCCTTCGCCGGCACCGACCGCGAGCGCCAGCAGCTCGGCGACGGTCGGGAACTCGCGGATCATCGTCGCCTCCCGCCGGCGTACCTCACTGGTAAGTGCGCGATCGCGCAGCAGCACGCCGCCCAACGCCAGAACCGCCGCGAGCACCAGGAACCCGATCGGGTTCACCCGCGACCCGGCGGCTGAAGCCAACACAGCGACGGCGAGACCCGCGAGCAGCCCGCCGGCACCCCAGACGACCTGCTCGATCCGGAACTCCTCGACGGTCATGTCCCGTCCGGCTTGCTCGAGGCGGCGGCGCACCGAGGACGCGCCACCGATCGCGCGATCGATCCGTACTGCAAGATCGCGAAGCACCGGTCCGAGCAGCCGCTCGACCGTCGAGAACGGCGTGACGGTTCGTTCGTTCCGCAGCAACCGCGACGGTCGAGGAGTGTCCCTGAGGTACGGCGCCAGGCGGTCGTCGAGGCGCACCCGACGCATCGGCGGACTGGCGGCAATCGCCGCGCACAACCCACCCGCCCCGAGCAACCCGAGACCGGCGCCGGTCAGCGCGGGCGTCACCTCAGCACCCGCTCGTCGGCCGGAAGCTGCGCCACCCGCAGCATGACCCGGTACGCCGCCACCGACACGATCGCGCCACCGGCGAGCACCGCGATACCCGCGCTGGTGTCATACGCAGCAACGGTTTCGGGTCGCAGCGCGAGCATGCCCAGGATCACCCAGGGCGCTGCGAGCGCGAGCCGCGCCGCCGAGACCGTCCAGCCCTGGCGGGTTTCGAGCTCCGCCCGCGTTCGGGCGTCCTCACGAAGGAAGCCCGACAACGTGCGCAACAACCGCCCGAGATCGCTGCCGCCGACCTCGCGGGCGAGGCGCATGGACTCGACGATCCGGTCGGCAACCGGGTCCGCGAGCGCGGCCTTCAGCCGGTCGAGGCAGTCGCCGAAGCGGCCGGTCGCCGCGTAGTCCGCCGCGAAGTCCTCGAACGCCGGCCGCAGGACGGCCGGCCCGCGGCCGGCCAGTTGGGCGACTGCCTCGGGAAGGGACAGCCCCGCACGAACCGCGGAAGCGAGGTTGTCGACGACACCCGGCCACAGCTCGCGCAGCTCGCCAGCGCGTTGACGACGACGATGACGGACCAGCGCGATCGGCGAGTACGCGGCGAAGCCGGCGAAGGCGACCCCGATCGTCGCCGCGCGACTCACCCCTGCAACCACGATGAACGTCAGCACGGCGAGCCCGACGCAGACGGCGTACAGCTGCTCGGGCCGGACCGACGCGTAGCCCGCCTGGAGCAACAGGTCGGCTACGCGATCGTTAAGGCTCGGCGTGGTCCGCGGTCGGCGCTGGGGAGCCCGCGGTCCGCTGCGCCAGATCAAGAGCACGCCGATCCCGAGGACCAGGCCGATGAGCGACCCCATCAGATCGACTCCACGGTGAGCAGTGCTGCAAGGTCGATGCCTGCGCTCGCGAAACGTTCGGCATGCGGAGGCCAGCCTTCCGCCCGTACCAAGCGGTCGCGCCGCGTGACGAATACGTCTGCGAGCTCGATCACGTCGCCTTCGACCCGGCCAGGAACGGCAGCGATCTCGCGCACCTGCCGGTGTCCGTGACCGTCGCGCGCAATGTGTACGACGAGGTCGACGCTGGCGGCGACCGTCGGTACGACGAAGGCGTGGCTCACGTTCTCTCCTGCCAGCAACGGCAGGGTGCAGAGCTTGGTGATCGCCTCCCGCGCCGAGTTCGCATGGATCGTGCACATCCCCGGCAGGCCTGAGTTCAACGCGATCAGCAGGTCCAGGCACTCCTCCTGCCGTACCTCACCGACCAGGATGCGGTCCGGCCGCATCCGCAGTGCCTCTTTGACGAGCCGCCGCAACGGGATCTCACCGGTGCCTTCGAGATTCGACTGCCGGGTCTGCATCGAAACGACATCGGGCAACAGCAGTCGGACCTCGAACACCTCTTCGCAGGTGATGACCCGCTCACGTGCCGGAATCGAGGCAGCCAGGCAGTTGAGCAAAGTGGTCTTCCCGGCCTGGGTTCCGCCGGCCACGATGATGTTGAGACCCGCGCACACCGACGCATCGAGGAACCGCGCCGCTCCCGGGGTAAGCGTGGCGAGCGCGACCAGCTCGTCGAGCGACGTGGCACCGACGACGAACTTGCGGATGTTGACCGCCCAGTCCCGGCGCGTGATGTCCGGAATCACCACGTGCAGTCGGCTGCCGTCGGGAAGCGACGCGTCGACGAACGGCGTTGACAGGTCGACCCGACGACCGGATGACTTCAGCATTCGCTCGACCAGGTCGCGCACCTCATCGGCGAGCAGCATGGTGGTCGTCAGCTCGCTGCGTCCCCTCCGCGCAACGAACACCCGACCCGGCTCGTTGATCCAGATCTCCTCGATGGTCTCGTCATCGAGGTAGGGCTGCAATGGCCCGAAGCCGGCAACCGCATCGAACACCTGCCTGGCCAGCAGCCGGGGATCGCCAGGTGCCGGAAGTACGCCGGTCAGCGAGCGATCGTCGTAGTCGGCAACCACGTCGTCGACCAGGGCCCGGACCGCGGCGACGTCGGCGGCGGGATCGAGCCCGCGCCGGCGAACCAGCTCACGGACCTCCTGCTCGACCACCCCCGTCGCGTCCACGACCCCTGCACTCCCCCCGAGCACGTCCCGGGCGGCCCCTACCCCCCGAGGCCGCGAACGCTACGAGGCAGTGCGGCCTCACGCCAATCCCGAATCTCGACGGTTGTGGATAACGCGGCCGGTGCGGGAAGCGGCAGGCTCCGCACCGCGCCGAACGACCAGTGGCTCAGCCCTGGGTCAGGTTGCAGTCGTCGACCTCGAAGCTTGCGCCGCCCGCGATCGTGTTCGTGCTGTAGACGGACAGCGGCAGCTTGTCGCCGGATCCGGTCGTCGTGTCGATGTTCCACGGATCCGGGAGCCTACACACGCAAGCCACGACAAACCGGGCACGAGGAGCGCCGCTATCCGTCGGAGCGTCGGGTCCACGACCAGACCGTGCCGCTCAGCTCTCGCAGTTCACGACATGCTCGCCGACGCACGTGTCGGTGCCGGGACCGCCATCGATGATGTCCACCCCGGGCCCGCCGTTGATCGTGTCGTTGCCGCCGTTGCCGTAGAGCGTGTCGTCGCCCGGGCCACCGTCGATCACGTTGTCGTTGTCGTCACCGTTGATCACGTCGTTGTACGACGAGCCGATCACGTTCTCGACGTTCTCGATCCGGTCGCCGCCGTCGTACCTGGCGAAGCCATCACGCAGGTCGACACTCACGGCTCTCGGCGAGTCGGCGAAGCTGACGGTGTCCGTCCCATCGCCGCCGTCCATGATGTCGGCGCCCGGGCCGCCGATCAGCATGTCGTCCCCGCCGTTGCCGAACAGCTCGTCTCGACCGGCGCCGCCGTTCAGCAGGTTGTCGCTGTCGTTGCCCGTGATGACGTCGTTGAACTCGGTGCCGATGACGTTCTCGACGTTGGCCACCGTGTCCGTGTCCTGCCCGACGATTACGCCGGTCTCGAGGTTCGCGTTGATCGCAACGGGCGACGAGGAGTCGACGATCGTGTCGGATCCATCGCCGCCGTCGTAGGAGTCGGCTCCGGGACCGTCGTAGAACGTGTCGTCGCCCTCGCCACCGGTGACCGTGTCGTCGCCCGGACCGGAGTAGATGACGTCGTTGCCGTCTCCGCCGTCGATCGTGTCGTTCCCCGAGATGTCAGTGATGAGGTCATCGCCGCCGAGCCCGTTGATCGTGTCGTCGCCGGGGCCGCCGTGGATCCGGTTGTCCTCGTCGTTGCCGGTCAGGGTGTCGTCGAAGATCGAGCCGCGGATGTCCTCGAAGTTCGCCAGCGTGTCGTTGCCCTGCCCGGTCGCCACCCCGGTCTCGAGGTCCACGTTGACCGGCGACGCCGAGCTCTTGTAGCTGACCTCGTCAATGCCATCGCCGCCGTCGAGCGTGTCGTCGGCGGGGCCGCCCACGATGATGTCGTTGCCGCCCATGCCGTCGATGGTGTCGTTGCCGAGGCTGCCGGACAGGTCGTTGTTGTCGTTGTTGCCGATGATCGTGTCGTCGTACAGCGACCCGGAGGCGTCGAGGACGTTCTCGATCGTGTCGTTGCCCCATCCGGTCGCGGTGCCGGTCATCAGGTCGATCGTGACCGGCCCCGGGGCGTCCTCGTAGGTGACCTGGTCCTCGTACCCGATGTTCGAGCGTGGTTCGGTCGGGTCGGCGCCGTCGATCAGGTCGTCGCCGGCACCACCGGTCAGCGTGTCGTTTCCATAGCCGCCGTAGATCCGGTCGTTGCCGCCTTGGCCATCGATGATGTCGTTGCCACCGAGACCGCGAAGGACGTTGTCGGCGTCGTCGCCGGTGATGATGTCGTTGCCCTGGGAGCCGACCACGTTCTGGATGTTGGTGAACATGTCGTAGTGGACCGAGTGGGCGATGCCGAGCCGGAGGTCCACCGTGACCCCACCGTTGCGGCCGAATGCGCGCGCGAAGCTGATCGTGTTCTCGCCCGTACCGCCATCGATCGCGTACTTCCCGTCCTCGGTGTCGAACCTGTCATTGCCCCCGCCACCCTGTTCGATGTTGGTGCCGAACGGCGAGAAGAACATGTTGTCCGCGTCGTTTCCGACCAAGACGTTGTCGTTGTTGCTGAAGACGACCGCCGACTCGATGTTCGTGAACGTCTCCGAGCCGTCGCCCTTCTCGATCCCGGTCGAGAGGTTCACGGTGATGCCCGAGCGGTCCTTCATGAACGGCCGGTACAACGTGATCTTGTCCGTGCCCGCACCGCCGTCGAGCACGTCCGTGCCCTTCGGCACGGCATTCCGGAAGCGGAATGGGGATCCACCCGCGAGTACGTCGTTCCCATCGCCACCCGAGAGGTGATCGGACCCTCCGCCACCGAAGAGAACGTCGTTGCCCGCTTCGCCGAAGAGCTGATCGCTCCCCGTGCCGCCGCTCAAGCGGTCGTTGCCCGCCCCGCCATGCAGGATGTCGTCGCCCGATCCGCCGGCGATGTTGTCGTTGCCGTTGCCGCCGAGGAGCTGATCCGCGCCGGTGTCCCCGTTGATGACGTCGTTGCCGTCGCCTCCGTTGATCGTGTCGGGACCGGCACCACCCTGGATGTAGTCGTTGCCCGCTCCGCCGTCGATGACGTCGCGGGCGTTGCCACCGGAGATGTTGTCGTCACCGTCACCACCGTTGAGCACGTCTCGGCCGCGCCCACCGATCAGGCTGTCGTTGCCCGCGCCGCCGACCAGGGTGTCGTTGCCACCTTGGCCGTTGAGCTGGTCGTTGCCCGGGCCGCCGCTGATCTTGTCGTTGCCGCGGCCACCCAGGATCACGTCGTCGCCGGGCCCGCCGCAGATGAGGTCGTTGCCGCCGCCGCCGTTGATGGTGTCGTTGCCGCCGAGCCCGACGATGACGTCGTTGCCCGGCGTACCCAGGATGTCGTCATCCTTCGCGGTGCCGACGATCGTCGCCTTGTGGCCGAAGCAGAACAGCGAGCCGGAGCGGGCGCCCGCGGACGCAGCGCTCGCCGGTGGCGCGACCCACACGCCGATCACCAGCCCGGCGCTTGCGGCTACGGCGAGAACTCGGCGCGCGCTGCGCCGGCGGGACCATGCAGACATCGGACACCCCTTCGAACGATCCTTTGCCACCTCAACGCCGGGCAGCCGGCCGAGGTTGACATCGAGCGATCGTCCCGCAGACCCCCCGGATGCCCAGAGGCTTGCGCCGGTTGGTCGCAGCGGGTGCACCAGGCGGCCAACACGACGGTCACTGCTGTACTGCAACGATGCGGGTGCTCTCGATCAACGAGGCCGAGCTGCCTGCTGCGTTTAGGGCACAGGTGGTGGCCGCCAGCCGCGAGGCCTGGCCGGCCGACCCTGCCGATGCCGGCTCGGCCGTCGAGGCCGGGCACGACCCGCAGCTGTCTCCCCTGGCGATGCTGCTGCTCGACGGGGACGTCGTGGTCTCGGCCCTGACGGTGCTGTCGAAGGGCATCGAGCATCTCGGCCGGCGCTACGCCGCTTCCGGGCTCAGCGCGGTGGTGACACCGACTCGGTTCCGGCACCGGGGCTACGGCGAGCGCCTCGTGACCGCGGCGCACGACGCCCTGGCGGCCGGAGGCATCGATCTCGGCATCTTCACCTGTGACCGTCCGCTGCAGGCGTTCTACGAGCGAGCCGGGTGGCGGGTGCTGCCGGGCACCGTCGTCATCGGCGGCACGCCGGAAGCTCCGTTCCCCAGTGACCAGGCCGGGTTCGACAAGGTGACGATGGGTGCGTTGTTCTCCGCTCGTGCTCTCGCGCACGCGACGGACTTCGACAACGCGCGGATCGCCCTGCATCCTGGCGACGTCGACAAGCTGTGGTGAACCGCAGCGCTCGGGGAGGCCTCAGATTGAGAAACCGACCGGCGCGGACAGCCGCGCCCGCCAAGGCCGCTCGATGAGTGACCCGAGAGTGTTGTCCTACCGCCCGGCCGAGGGCGAGTACGCCTGGACCTTCGGCGGGGTGGCGCCGGTCGCGAGGGTGGCTCCGGGCACGATCCTCGAGCTGTTCACCGAGGACTGCTTCGCCGGTCGGGTGCGCAGCGAGGGCGACCTGGTGTCGGAGGTCTGCGAGTTCCCGTTCATCAACCCGCAGACCGGTCCGTTCTACATCGAGGGCGCCGAGCCGGGCGATACGCTGGCAGTCCACTTCGTCTCCATCCGGCCGGCTCGCGACTGGGCCGCATCCACGACGGTTCCGCTGTTCGGCGCGCTCACGAGCACCCACGCGACCGCGACCCTGCAGGAAGCGCTGCCGGAGATCGTCTGGATCTGGCAGCTGGATCGGAGCCGCAACCTCTGCCGGTTCGAGTCGCGCTTCGGTGACTGGACGGTCGACGTACCGATGTCCGTCATGCACGGAACGGTCGGCGTCGCGCCGCCCAACCTCGAGGCCCGATCGGCGTTGGTGCCCGACGTCTTCGGCGGCAACATGGACACGCCCGAGATGACCGAGGGCGTGACCTGCTATCTCGGCGTCAATGTCGAAGGCGCGCTGTTCTCCCTCGGGGACGGCCACGCCCGACAGGGCGAGGGCGAGACCTGCGGAGTCGCCGCCGAGTGCGCGATGGACACGGTCGTCGTAGTCGACCTCATCAAGGGCCGGCCGTGCCCCACCCCGCGGATCGAGTCCGACACGCATCTGATGAGCGTCGGATCGGCCCGACCGCTCGAGGACGCGTTCCGCATCGCGCAGGCCGATCTCGTCTCGTGGGCCTGTTCCGCGTTCGGCCTGCACCAGATGGACGCCTACCAGCTGCTTTCACAGGTCGTCGAGTCACCGCTCGCCAACGTCGTCGACACCAACTACACGTCGGTGGCAAAGGTGGCGAAGCGCTACCTCCCTCCGCGTCCGGTGTTCGACGACGCGCATCAACGAATGCGCGCGATGGCCGCGACCTATCGCAGCTGAGCACGAGCGGCGAGCCGGGCTCGGACCGACCCCCACTCCGCGTCGAGGATCGAGTAGTAAGCCGTATCCCTCAGGCCACCGTCGCTTGCCGGGGAGTGCGCGCGCAGGACACCGTCGAAGCAGGCGCCCAGCCGCTCGATCGCGGCGCGCGAGCGTGCATTTCGCGCGTCGGTCTTGAGCGTCACCCGCTTGCAGCACCAGACCTCGAAGGCGTGGGTCAACATCAGGAGCTTGCAGTCGGTGTTGACGCCGGTACGTTGCGCGTCGGCGGAGTACCACGTGCTTCCGATCTCCGCGACCGTCGGTGGGCTCTGGTCGGACGGCTCCGGCCCCGGCAGCCCGGGCACCCAGGCCCCGGTCGAGGCGAACACGGCGAGGTCGAGGAACCGGGTCGAGCCGACCAGCGCACCGTCGGAGCACCGGCGAACGGCGAACGGCACGGACGTCCCGGTCGCCTGCCCGATCAGTGCCGCCTCGACGTATCCGCGCGTGTCCGCCGGGCCAGTCGGCACCCAGGTGAAGCCGTAGGCCGCCCGGTCCTGGGCGGCGGCAGCGGCCAACCCCTCGACATGACTCAGGTCGAGGGGTTCGAGCGTCACGACAGAACCGGACAAGGTGATCGGGCTCAGCACCCGTCCATGATGAGGGTTGATCATGGTGGGTAGCGTTGTGAGGGGTACGCCCGAAGGGCGACGGCAAGTGTTGGCAGCCGGAACGACGGCACGGTGACAAGGGGGTTGTGGCTATGACCGCAACAGTGGAGTACAAGGTCGTCAACCCGGCGACGGGCGAGACGGAGAGCGAGTTCCCGACCGCGACCGACGCAGAGGTCGACGACGTACTCGCACGCGCGCACAGCGCGTTCGGATCGTGGCGGACCAGTGCCATGGCTGACCGCGCCGCGATCGTGAACCGGGTCGCCGACCTCTACGAGGAGCGTCGCGAAGCGCTCGCGCTGCTCATCACGCGGGAGATGGGCAAGACGACCGCGGACGCGCTCGGCGAGGTGGACTTCGTCGCCGAGATCTACCGCTACTACGCGAACAACGCCGCCGACCTCCTGAAGGACGAGCCGCTGCCTTCGGAGACGCCGGGCGAGGCGTGGGTCCGCAAGTCGCCGATCGGGCCGATCCTCGGCATCATGCCGTGGAACTTCCCCTACTACCAGGTCGCCCGCTTCGCCGCTCCGAACCTCATGATCGGGAACACGGTCGTGCTCAAGCATGCGCCGCAGTGCCCGGAGTCGGCGCTCGCGATGGAGCAGGTCTTCCACGATGCAGGGCTGCCGGCAGACGCCTACATCAACGTCTTCCTCTCCAACGAGCAGGCCGCGCGGATGATCAGCGACCCGCGAATTGCCGGTGTGTCAGTGACCGGCAGCGAGCGCGCCGGCACCGCGGTTGCCGCAGTTGCCGGGCAGAACCTGAAGAAGGTCGTCCTCGAGCTCGGCGGCTCTGATGCCTACATCTTCCTCAGCACCAACGACATCAAGCAGGCCGTGCAGGACGCGGTCGCCGCCCGCATGGAGAACGCGGGCCAATCCTGCAACGCAGCCAAGCGGATGATCGTGATGGACGACATCTACGACGAGTTCGTCGACCTGTTCACCCAAGCGATGTCCGAGCTCAAGACCGGTGACCCGACCGACCCGAATACCAACTTCGGGCCGCTCTCGTCCGAGCAGGCGGCCAAGAACCTGATGGCGCAGATCGAGGACGCGGTGAGCAAGGGCGCCACGGTGCGCACCGGCGGCCGCCGTCCCGACGGTCCCGGTGCCTTCGTCGAGGCAACCGTGCTCACCGATGTCACCCCGGACATGCGCGCCTACCACGAAGAGCTGTTCGGTCCGGCGGCCGTCGTCTACAAGGTGTCCAGTGCGGACGAGGCGGTCGCGCTCTCGAACTCCTCGTCGTACGGGTTGGGCGGCGCGATCTACAGCACCGACATCCCGGCCGCCATCGAGCTCGCCGACCGGCTCGACACGGGCATGGTCTGGATCAACGAGCCCGAGGGCGGCGGCGCCGACCTGCCGTTCGGAGGGACGAAGCGCTCCGGCGTCGGCCGGGAGCTCGGCCCGCTCGGCATCGACGAGTTCGTCAACAAGAAGCTGATCCACGCCCCCGCCCAGGAGGCGTAGGCGCCCACTAGGCGGGCGCGGGCGCCATCGAGTCGACGACGGTCGCGATGTCGGCCTCGGTCGTGAGCGGGTTGACGATCGCGAGCCGGGTGCAGGTCCGGCCGGCATGCCGCGTCGGTACGACGAAACCGACCTGCTCGTCGAGCAGCCGGGCGCTCCAGGCCGAGTAGTCGGCCGGCTGCCAGCCGACCCGTTCGAACACGAGCACGGTCAGCTGCGGCTCGACGAGCAGCCGGAGATGGTCGGCGGCACGGATCAGCTCCGCTCCCGCTCTCGTGACCGCAAGCGTGCGCTCCACCGCGTCGCGGTAGGCATCGGTGCCATGGGTGGCGAGGGAGTACCAGAATGGCAGGCCGCGTGCGCGGCGGGTGAGCTGGACCGCGTAGTCAGATGGGTTCCATTCGCCCTCGACCGTGATCGGGTCGAGGTAACCCGCGTGCTGGGTGTGCGCCGCCCGTGCGATCGCCGGATCGCGGTAGAGCAGTGCGCACGAGTCGAACGGCGCGAACAGCCACTTGTGCGGGTCGACGATGAACGAGTCGGCGTGCTCGATGCCGGCGTAGAGGTCGCGGATGCTGGGCGCGGCCAGCCCGGCGCCGCCGTACGCGCCGTCGACGTGCAGCCACCACTGGTGGTCGCGCGCGACGTCCGCGATGCCGGCGATGTCGTCGACGATGCCGAGGTTGGTCGAGCCTGCGGTCGCCACAACCGCAAAGATCCCGTCGCGGACCTCTGGGCGCAGGCCCCGCACGGTCTGCGCCAGAGCGGCGCCCACGAGACGCCCTCGATCGTCGCCGGGCACGTCGACGACATCGACGTCCATGACGACCTCGAGCTCGTGCCGCACGGACGAGTGCGTTTCGGCGGTGACACACACGGCCCAACGTCGCGGCCGCCCGCCGCGCGTCCGTAACGCGTGTTCGCGGGCGGCAACGAGGGCCGAGAGGTTGCCGACCGTGCCGCCCTGGACGAAGACGCCGCCGGCCGTCGCCGGCAGGCCGGCGAGGTCGGCGAGCCACCGCAGCGCCTGGTTCTCGGCGTAGACCGCGCCCGACCCCTCCAGCCAGGAGCCGCCGTACACGCTCGAGGCGCCGACCAGCATGTCGAACCCCGCCGCGGCCTTCGTGGGCGCGCTCGGGATGAAGGACAGGTAGCGCGGGTGGTCGACCGAAAGGCAGGCCTTCGCAAGGACGTCCGACCACAGCCGCAGCGCTTCGCCGGCGCCGATCCCGCCCGGCGTGATGGTCGGTCCGACCAGGTCGGCGAGCTCCTCGGGCGTTCGCGGGCGGTCCAGCGGTGCCCGCATCATCAACCGGTGCAGGCAGTACTCGGCGAGCGCGCGGGCGGCCGCTGTGGCGTCGTCGGAGTCGGCGTGCACCAACGGATCCGTTCGTTCGGGAGCCGCTGCGCACCGCGGCGGCATCCCGGAATCTAGCCGCCGAGCGTTATCCGCGGTTGTGGCGGGAACCCGCGCACCCTCACCCCAACGGCCGATAAGCCGCCACATATGTGTTCATCTGCCACGCCGGTAACACCCGTATAGCGGTGATTGTCCTCTAACGTCCGGGGGTCTATTTTTCCCTGGTCCCCGCTAACCGGGCGAAGGGACGGCGTCCGGCATCGTCAAGCGCCGGAGAGGGAGAGGCATCCATGAGATCTGCCCGATCATGGGTCACGCTGGGAGCAGCGGGGCTCGCCATGTCTGCCAGCGTGGCAGCAGTGGGCATCCCCACTGCGTCCGCGGCAGGCGCGGTGCATCGCGCCGACTTGCGCGGCTCGATGAGTTCGGCGGTCGCTCGCAGCAAGCCAGCGGGCAAGATCGCGGCGAGCAGCCGGGTCAAGTTCGACCTGACACTGCAGGTTCGCCACGCAGCCGCCGAGCGGGCACTGGCGCGCGCCGTCTCGAGCCCTGGCAACAAGCAGTACCACCACTACATCACTGACGCGCAGTGGCTGAGCCGCTTCGGCCCGACCACCGCTGCGGTCAGCCGTGCGGAGAGCTGGCTACGCAAGCAGGGCTTCACAGTGGGCAAGGTCGCGAACACGCGATTGTTCATCCCCGCTTCGGGTACCGCGAAGCAGGTCGAGAAGGCATTTGCCACCGGCCTGGGGCTGTACAAAGTGCAGGGGCACAAGGTGCGCCTCGCGACCAAGACCCTGTCGATCCCGACCTCGCTGTCCGGCACGGTCGCGGGTGTCGTCGGCGTGAACCAGTACCGCAACACGCCGGACCTCTCTCGCGTATCCAAGGCGACCGCACACGGCAACGCGAAGTCGAGCGACTCCGAACCGGCTCCGCCGACCGGCTTCCGCAACCCCAAGCCGTGCTCGGCATACTGGGGGCAGCAGACGGACACGGCTGACTCCTCCTCGCTGTATGCGCCGTACACCGGCCACGCTTACGACATCTGTGGCTACAGCCCGTACCAGCTGCGGGGTGGCTACGGGATCCAGAAGGATCTCAAGAACGGCATCGACGGCTCCGGCGTCACGATCGCGATCGTTGACGCGTACGACTCGCCGACGCTGCTCGCGGACGCTCAGCACTACTACTCGCTGAACGACGCGGCTCACCAGATCAAGTCCAGCCAGTTCACCAACATCGAGCCCGCAAGCGTCGGCAACGAGGACGAGTGCGCGGCGAGCGGTTGGTACGACGAGCAGTCGCTCGATGTCGAGTCCTCGCACGCGATGGCACCCGGTGCCAACATCGAGTACGTCGGAGCCGACGACTGCTTCGACAGCAGCCTGCTGGCCGCGCTGACGACCGCCATCACCAGTGGCGCGTCGGTGGTCAGCGACTCCTGGGGCGACACCCTGGGCGACCTGCTCGAGGATGCAGACGCCAAGACCGCGTTCGACAACGCGTTCGTCATGGCCGAAGCGACCGGCGTCAGCGTGCTGTTCTCGTCAGGCGACGACGGCGACAACTTCGCCGACTTCGGCCTCAATGTTCCGGACTACCCGCCGACCAGCCCCTACGTGACCGCCGTGGGTGGGACGTCGCTGGAAGTCGGGGCGAACGACTCCCGGATGGCCGAATACGGCTGGTCGACCGCGAAGCAGACGCTGTGCGTGAGCTCCACCACCAACTGCGGGTCGGCGACCTCGCCGGCCGGCGCACTGGCCTTCCAGGCCGGCGGTGGCGGTGGCACCAGCTACTACTACACCCAGCCGTATTACCAGGCTGGCGTGGTGCCGGCGGCACTTGCCTTGCGGAACGAGAACATCTTCGGTCCGCAGCCGCTGCGGGTGGAGCCGGATATCTCGATGGACGGCGACGCCCAGACTGGCATGCTCATCGGTCTGACCCAAACCTTTGGGGACGGCGTACACTACGGCCAGTTCAAGGAAGGCGGCACCAGCCTCGCCTCGCCGCTGCTTGCCGGCGTCATCGCTGACACCGACCAGGCATCCGGCGTGTCCGAGGGCTTCATGAACCCGACGCTGTACAAGGCGTACGGCGAGACCGAGAGCGCATTCAACGATATCGTGCCTCCGGCCAACGCCGACGCTGCGTCTGTCATCCGGGTTGACTACGCCAACACAATGAACTCCGAGGATGGCTACGTGGTCAGCCTCC
This sequence comes from Mycobacteriales bacterium, assembly GCA_035504215.1. Taxonomy (NCBI): domain Bacteria; kingdom Bacillati; phylum Actinomycetota; class Actinomycetes; order Mycobacteriales; species Mycobacteriales bacterium. The sequence goes on along the minus strand of DATJSI010000032.1, from coordinate 12,837 downwards.
GAGTTCTGGACTATGAGGGTTCCGAGACGTACTGCGACGCGACCGGCAACTGCGCGACGCGGCCCGTCACCCTCTCCACGGCCCCGGGCTTCGACAGCCTGACCGGTCTGGGAACGGCTGGACCATCGTTCGTCCAGGAGATCTCCAAGTTCTAGAAGAGATCCGCTCGAAGTAGGCGAGGGCGGGCACTGCGCAAGCAGTGCCCGCCCTCGACCCTTTCCGTCGCCGGGGCCGGCGGCCGCGGTCCGGTCGGATCAGGTCAGACGGCGCTCGGTAGCCCAGCGGGTGAGCTGGTGGCGGGTCGAAAGCTGCAGCTTACGCAGCACCGACGAGACGTGGCTCTCGACCGTCTTGGTGGAGATGAACAGCTCGCGGGCGATCTCCTTGTAGGTGTAGCCGCGGGCGATCAACCGCAGGACCTCGCGCTCGCGGGCGGTGATCTGGTCGAGCTCCGGATCGGACGCCGCCCGGTCCGGGATCTCGGTCGGGGCCGCGGCGAACGCATCGAGCACGAAGCCCGCGAGCCGCGGCAGGATGACGGCCTCCCCCGCCGCGACCCGCTCGATCGCGTCGACCAGGTCGTCGGCCGAGATCGTCTTCGTGACGTAGCCCCTGGCTCCTGCTCGCACGACCGCGATCACGTCCTCCGGTGCATCCGAGGCCGAGAGCGCGAGGAAACGCACGTCGGGGTGCCTCGCCTTCACAGCGGTGACGACATCCTGCCCGCCACCGGAGGGCAGATGGACATCAAGAAGTACGACGTCCGGCGTTGCCGAGTCGATCACCGCGACCGCCGCGGCGACGTCGTCGGCCTCACCCACCACCTCGACCCGGTCGCCGAGCTCCGACCGCACGCCGGAGCGGAACAGGCCATGATCGTCGACGATCACCACCCGCCGGCGGGCCGGCGGCCCGGAGGTCACGACCGGCTCTGCTCGCGATCACGCGCGGCGCGCGGCATCGCGAGCGAAACCTCGGTGCCCTCGCCGAGCGTGCTGCGCACGATCGCCGTACCGCCGCGCCTGGTGACCCGGCCGCGAATCGACTCGGCAACCCCCTTCCGGTCACCGGGCACCGCTTCGGGATCGAAGCCGGCACCACGGTCGCGGACGAACACAGACACGGTCGTCGCCTCGACCTCGGCGAAGACCGACACTGCCGGACAGCCCGACCACTTCGCGGCATTGACGGTCGCCTCGCGGGCCGCAGCAAGCAGCGCAGCCAGTCCGTCGTCGAGCGGGCAGTCACCGACCGTGATCGCCTCCACCGTGACGCCGTGCGCGGCCTCTACGTCCTGCTGGATCAGCCGGACCCCGGCGGCGACGGTGAGGGCATCGTCCGGGATCGTGCCCGGGGCACGGCCGTCGAACAGCCAGGCCCGCAGCTCGCGCTCCTGGGCGCGCGCCAGCTGGATCACGCGGTGCGGGTCGTCGGAGTGCAGCTGGATCAGTGCGAGGGTCTGGAGCACGGAGTCGTGCACCCGCGCGGCAATGTCGGCACGCTCCTCGGCACGCGCTCGTGCCTGCCGCTCGAGGACGAGGTCGCGAGCGATGCGCAGCCACCACGGTCCGAGCAGAACGAGAACCGCCGCAAGGATCAGGACCAGCCCGCTGAGCGGGCGCAGCAAGGCCACGCTCTCACGGCCGTGCAGCACGGTGGCGAGACCGCTGATGAGCAGGATCACCGCGGCCACGACCCGGATCACGCGCACCCAACGACCGCGGCGCCGGCCGGTGCCGAAGACTGCACCCGCGATCACGCGCAGGCCCGCCTGCTCCTCCGGCGTACTGTTCCGGGCGATCAGCACCAGGCCGCCGGCACTGATCACGATGGGCACGGCCAGGGCGCCCAGCCAGTGCACGCCGAGCGCCGACGCCGTGAACAGCACCACCAGCAGCGCTGAGCACAGCGCGGCGGCGTAAGCGATACCGCGGCGGTCCGCGAGGGCGGCCGGCGCGATCGGCCGCGGGGCGTCACCGGCCGGTAGCACGAGCCAGCCCACCACGTAGACCACCAGACCGAAGCCGCTCAGGAGCGCCGTCAGCACGAACGCAAGCCGGACGATCGTCACGTCGACGCCGGTCCAGGCCGAGAGCCCGGCCGCGACGCCGCCGAGCATGCGATCGTCGGTCGAGCGGCGCGGCGGCCCCTTGCGGGCGGGACCCCGCCAGCGGCCGTGTCGGCGCCGGCCGCGCCAGTGCTCCCACTGGGGCGGCGCCGGGCGATGGTCCGTGCTCACTCCTCGATGATGCCCGTGATCCGGCTCGGGCCGCATCCGGATCAACCCCGATCCGACCCGGAAGGATCAGGGATCGTTCCGGGCTGATCCCGATTGGCAGCCGGCTCGCGCCACCCGACGCTGGGGCCATGGATACGACAACCCCCAACCCCCAGGACGGCTGGCGTGCTCGGGTGCTCCAGCGCCCGGTGATGGACCGGATGCTCGCCGGCGTCGCGGTCGGCGTCGCCGACTACCTCGAGGTCGACGTCACGTTGGTCCGCATCGCCCTCGTCGCCCTGACCTTCGTCGGTGGCGCCGGAATCCCGCTGTACGTCGCCGGCTGGCTGCTGATCCCCGAGGAGGGAACCGACCGCTCGATCGCGGCCGACTTCTTCGGCCGCCCGCCGCGCCCTACGACGACGAGCTGAAAGCGAGGAGACCGATGACCCCGACAAGCGGGCCACCCTGGATGCGCGGGCCGGCCGGCCGGCGCGGCTACCGCACCAGCGCCGGCGACCTGAGAGTCTCCGACGCCGAGCGGACCGAGGTCGCCGACCGGCTCTCGCGGCACTACGCCGACGGCCGGCTCGACCAGGCGGAGTTCAACGAGCGGCTCGAGCAGGCGATGTCGGCCAAGACGCAGTCCGACCTGGGCGGGCTGTTCTTCGATCTGCCTCCGGTCGACGAGTCCGGCAAGACCGTGTCAGCGCGGCCGCCCCGCCGCTCGCACCCGCTCGTGCACTACGTGCTGTTCGCGCTGCTCCTCGTCGTGCTCGTGAGCCTCGTCATCCACCTGGTGTTCTGGCCCTTCCACCACGGTCTGCTGCTGATCGCGGTCATCGTCGCGGTGCTGCTCCTGCGCCACGACCTCCGGCGCCGGCGCCACTGGTGATGCAGCCGGCGGATCAGACCAGCTCGAACCGCTTGCTGGTCGCCGACGATCCCCGGCTGTAGCTCGTGGACTTGGCCACCAGGTGGATGCGCAACAACAGGTGCTTGGGTGGCCGGGCGGAGGGATAGATGTTCAGCCCGCCCAGCGGCTCCGACGCGGTGCCGACAGCGACGGTGTACCAGCGACCCTTGTGCCAGGCCTGGACCTTGTAGCTCGCCGGTCGGCCACCGAGCAGCGGAAGGGTGGTGAACTCCACCCCGATCTGCCGGAACTTCCGGTAGACCGCGATCCCGTGGTGCATCGTGTGCTTGCCGGTAAAGCGCACCACGGTCTTCGAGTACACGACGTACTTCGCCGACACCGACGACGGGTAGGTCGACGCCGTACCCGGCACGATGGCCGTCACGCTGCCGCTGTAGAACGGCTGGAACGTGAGCCGGGCGACGCCCGACCTCGTGTCGACGACTCCGGCCGACACGAGCTGACCGGCCTCGGTCATCGTGAAGTTCACCGGTACGCCGTTCGACCCCGGGACCAGCGCAACGACGGTGCGATCCTTGCGGTAGCTGTGCACAGCAGGAATCTCGATCGAGACGGCCGTCTTCTTCGGCGCGATCGTGCTCGAGAAGAAGTAGATGCCCGGCAGGCCCTGACGGACCACGAGGCCGTAGACATGAGAACCGTCTGACGAGAAGGTCAGCGTCTGCGGGATCACGTGATCGTCGCTCGCGTTCGGTGTCCAGGTCTCCGGGAACGGCGAGGTCGTGTAGCGCTCCCACAGCACGGACTTGCTGGTGGCGCCGTAGAGGATGGCAGCGGCGGCGCCCGAGTCGAAACCGCCGGCGACGTAGTTGCCGTTCGGATCGGTGGCGACCGCCTCCGGGTAGGCGACGCCGGTGTAGGTCGCCGTCTGGTTCATGGTGGTCGCGTCGTACGCGGTGATCTGGTACGGCGCCGCCGACGTCACGAGTACGTCGTCCCCGTCGGCGGTAAACGCAAGGTCGCGGGGAGCCGTCTCGATGGACGCACTCGCCAGCTCGCTCACCGAGCCGTCAGCCGCCGCGGTGTATGTCGTCACCGCGTTGACCGCGTCGACGACGGCAAGCGTCGAGCCGCTTCCACGGACCAGCAGGCCACCGTAGTTGCCGGTCAGAGCTGGGAACGGCGTGCCGCCGGTGGCGGGGTCGACGCTCGACACCCCACCGCTGGAGTCACAGCCGTACGAGTAGAAGAGCCGGCCGCCGGCCAGCGCCAGGCTGGCCGGGCACGCGTCGACGGAGTACCGCGCGGTCTCCTTCATCGTCGCGGTGTCGATCACGGCGATCGCGCTCGCGCCGTTCAGCGCGACGTAGAGCGTGCTGCCGTCGGCGGAGGCCACCATGCCGTCGGCACCGGCCTCACCCACGAGCTCCCCGATCCGCGTGCCCGCGGCGGACAGCACCTCGATCCGAGATCCGTTCGGCCCGCTGGAGACGAACAGCCGGCCGTGCGCCTGCACCATCTGAGCCGCGCTGGACAGGCCGGTGATCGGGCTGGTCATCGGATAGGGCTGCGCGTTCGGCGTGGTGGCGACGGCGGTCCCGGCCGGCAGCAGCGGGGCCGTGCCCAGCGCAAGGGCCAGCACGAGGACAGCAGTACGAGTACGAACGACGCGCATCAGCCGATCCTTCTCATAGTCGGTCGTCTAACCCCATATTCGGTCGCAGGTCCTTGGTCCTGAAGAGGGCAATCGGACGAAACGGGACGGCAGGACCGTGCGTCCCGCTCGATGGCGCCCCCCTGTGGACGGCGGGCGAGGAACGGCCGCGATCGTCCCTACCGTTTCCGGGATGCGCGCGCGGCTAACCGTCCTCGAGGCTCGAACCGGCGCGTGTGCCGACGTCGAGCTCGACGCGCCGGACGGCACCTGCGCCGCCGGCGTCCTCATGGCGCTGCGTCGCGCGGTGGGCGCCGACCCCGGCGCCCCCATCGCGGTCGGCGAGCGGCGACCGGACCCCGACGCGGCGGCGATCGACTGCGGGTTGTGGGAGGGCACCGTCGCGGTCGTCGGCGGCCAGCCAGACAACGTGGTCGACGGTGCGGCGCTTGCTCTCGAGGTGGCGAGCGGCCCGGACGCCGGTCGCATCATCGCCTTGTCTGACGGACGAACGGTGATCGGCCGGAGCATGACCGGCCGCAGCGATCCGGCGCGAGCCGGCATCGCCGACCCCGCGATCAGCCGAGCCCACGCGGCGATCACGGTCTCGGGGTCGTCTCCGGCTGTGACCGCGACGCTGATGGAGCTCGGCTCGGCGAACGGCACGGCGGTGGACGGCGTAGCGATTCCCGCCGGCCGGTCGGTCGACCTATCCGTCGGGGCCTGGGTCGATGTCGGCACGTCCCGGCTCCGGGTCGCGTCGTGGCCACGAGCCGGCGAGGGACCCGCCGTCCTGCATCGGGCGCCGCGGCCCCGACGCCCGCCGGCACCCGGCCGGATCGAGTTCCCCGGCCCGCCGAGCGCACCCGCGCGCATCCGGGTGCCTTGGCTCGCGACCATGGTGCCGTTGGCCGGCGGCGTCGCGCTCGCCGCGGCATTGCGCCAGTGGCAGTTCCTGGCCTTCACCGCGCTGTCGCCGGTGATGATGCTCGCCCAGGCCGCGAGCGACCATCGCGACCGCAAGCGGGCCATCCGGGCAGCCAACGACCGGCATGCCGAGACCACCGCGGCTGCGAAAGCCACGCTCGGCGCGCTGATCGAGGCCGAACGTCGACGGCGGCATGAGGCCGCGCCCGACCTCGCGACACTGGCGCGAGTAGCGGCCAGCCGCGGCCCACTCCTGTGGAGCCGTGGGATGGACGACGAGGACACGTTGAGCCTGCGGCTCGGCTGCGGCGAGCTGCCCAGCGCGGTCACAGTCGCCGGTGCGGCGCCGCCGGCAGTGACCGACGTACCGGTGACCGTTCGCCTCGCCGCCGACGGTCCGCTGGGAGTATGTGGCGCGAGCGCCGCGGGGGGTCTGGTCCGCTCCTTGGTCGTGCAAGCCGCCACCTTGCACGCGCCGGGCGCCCTACGGATCGTGATCCTCGCGCCCGGCGGCGCGCCGAGCTGGGCCTGGGCCGGGTGGCTGCCCCACACGAGGTCGGTCATGGCGAGCCGGGCACTGGTCGGGTTCGACGACGTCCAGATCGCGGCCCGGGTGCGAGAGCTCGCCGGCGCTGCCGACCTCGAACCGGATCGGCCGCACACGCTGGTCGTCGTCGACGAGTGCGTGGCCCGCCTGACCCCGGCGGCCCGAATCGTGCTGGAGCAGCTCGGCGGCGACCGGACCAGCCTGGTCTGGTCGGCCGCCGACCCGGGCTGGCTTCCGGCCCGGACCGCGACGGTGGTGACGGTGAGCCAGGACCGGTGCCGAGCCGCGTTGCGACGACCGGACGGTACGACGGTCGCGGACATCCGCGCCGATCTGGTGAGCCCCGATGTCGCGGAGCGGATCGCCCGCCTGCTCGCCCCGTTGTCCGACGGTTCGGCACCGGTGTCGACCTCGCTACCCAGCTCGCTGCGGTGGGCGGATTTGGACCAGGTGAACCTCTCCGACCATCGGGCGGCAATCGACGCCCTGCGCCGCACGTGGGCCCGACCGGCAAGCACGCAGGTCGCGCTCGGGCGAACCGCGACGGGGCCGTTCACCCTCGACCTGTGCGCGGACGGACCGCACGCGCTCATCGCCGGCACCACCGGCTCCGGCAAGAGCGAGCTGCTGCTGACCCTGGTCGCCGGCCTGGTGGCGCGCAACGGCCCGGACCGGCTCTCCCTGCTTCTCCTCGACCACAAGGGCGGCGCCACGTTCGGTCGGTGTGCGGAACTGCCCCACACCGTCGGCGTCATCACCGACCTCCAACCCGACTCGACCCGGCGGGCTCTGCTGTCCCTGACCGCGGAGCTGCGCCGGCGCGAAACACGCTTGGCTGCCGCCGGCGTGACCGACTATGCGTCGTACGCCGACACGGGCTCGGCAGCCGAGCCGCTGACCCGTTTGGTGATCGTCATCGACGAGTTCGCGACGCTCGCCGGCGAGCAGCCCGATTTCGTCGATGGCCTGATCGGGATCGCGCGGCGGGGCCGGTCGCTCGGCGTCCACCTCGTCCTGGCCACTCAACGACCCGAGGGAGTGCTCTCGGCCGACATCCGCGCCAACACCCGGATCCGGGTGTGTCTCGCGGTGGCGGGCGAGAACGAGTCGCGCGACGTCATCGACTCGCCGGCCGCCGCCGCGATCAGCGCCACGACGCCGGGTCGCGCGTTCGCGAAGGTCGGCGCGGCTGCCCCGGTAGAGCTGCACACCGCTCGGGTGGGAGTGCGCAGCGAGCCGGTCGGCGTACGGGTTGCACTGTCGCCGGCAAGCGCGCTCGGAGACCCACCGGATGTGCCGATGCCAGGAGGAGGCGGCCGCACCGACCTCGACGTCCTGGTCGCGGCGGCGGCTGAGCTGGCAACCGAGCTCGACCTGCGTACGCCGACGCCGCCTTGGCGCCCGCCTCTGCCGCCGGTGCTCCCGCTCGCGAGCCTCGGCTCCGCTGCTGCTGGTGATGCCGACGAGGGCGACACGGAGCAGGTGCGATGGGGACTGGTCGACCTACCCGCCGAGGGCCAGCAGCGAGCCCTCACCTTCGACCTGGGCCGCGGGTCGAACCTCGTGATCGCCGGCACCGCGCGCAGCGGGCGGACCACGGCGGCCAGGGCGATCGCTCTTGCCGCTACTGGTCGGCGCTCCCCCGAGCAGCTGCACCTGTGGGCGGTCGATGCCACCGGCGACCTCGCGGATCTCGCCCTTCTGCCGCACTGCGGCGCCGTCCTCAGCGGGCGCGAGCACGACCGGCTGGAGCTCCTGCTCGATCACCTGAGCGCAGCGGTCGCGGAGCGGCGCCGCACCGGGCGCCCGGACCAGCCGGTGCTCATGCTCCTCATCGACTCGTGGGAGAGCGTCTGCGCAGCGGCGGACCGCCGGGACCCCGGCCGGATCGCCGATCGGCTGCTCAGGCTGGCGGCGGACGGGCCGGCCGCCGGCCTGCACCTGGTGACCACCACGGAGCGCGCCGGGCTCACCGGGCGGCTTGCAGCGGCGGGCGCCGAACGGATCGTGTTGCGCCCGGCCGACCCGAGCGACCTTGCGCTGGTCGGACTGCACTCGCGCGACATGCCCCGCGAGCTGCCGCCCGGACGCGGCTACCGAGCAAGCGACCTGGCGCTGATCCAGGTCGCGCGACCCGACGACGCCGACCTCGCCCGGGCCGCCGACTGGCCTCGGCCGCGATCCGGAGCTCGACGGTTCGACCCGCTGCCCGACCGGCTTCCCCTCGCCGTCGTGCAATCGCCGGTCGGGGCGGTCGGCCTCGGCGTGCGCGCCGGTGACCTCGCAGCGGTCTGCCTGCGGCCCGCCGAGCTCGGCGCGGGCTTCCTGGTCGCCGGGCCGCCCGGCGCCGGGCGCAGCAGCGCACTCGCGCTGATCGCGGCGCAGCTGCCGGACCGTCCGGTGATCGTGTGTGCACCCGCCGGCTCGCCGGTGCTCGACCGGCCCGAGGTGATCCCGCTCCCGATGGACGACCCGGACCCGATTGCACGCATCGATGCCGCGACCGGCTCCGGCCGGCGTCCACACCTCCTGGTCGACGATGTCGACCGACTCGAGAACGAAGCGTTGCGAGCCCACATCGAGCGATGGATCTCCTCAGCCGCCGACCCTGAGCAGGTGATCGTCCTTGCCGGGATCACCGAGGCGATGGCAGTGGCCTTCCGCGGGCCGGTCGCCCAGGCCAGGCGACGCCGGTGCGGCCTGCTGCTCTGCCCGATGGGCCCGCACGACGCCGACCTGTTCGGCGCCCGGCTGCCACCGGCATCAGGCGGGGACGACCCGCCCGGGCGAGGGTGGCTGCTCCAGCGGGGCCGGGCAGTCGGCCTCCAGCTGGCCGCCCTCGACCCGCGGCCCGATCAGCCGGCGGCGGGCACCCGGACCTCGGCGGCCCGAGCCTGCTCGGCGGAGTGAACCCGGTTGCGCCCGGACCGCTTCGAGGCGTAGAGCGCCCGGTCGGCCGCGCTCAGCAGGCCGGACGCGTCGATCCCGTCGTACGGGTAGGTGGCAACGCCTGCGCTGGCCGTCACCTTGACGTCCGTCGGCGCGTCCTGGACCGCGAGCCGCAGCCGCTCGGCGACCTGCAGCGCGAGCCCGGACGAGCAGCCCGGCAACACGGCCGCGAACTCCTCGCCGCCGTAACGGGCGATGGTGTCGTACTCGCGTCCGCACAGCTCGAGCGAGCGCGCGATCTGGCGCAGCACCGAGTCACCGACGACATGGCCGTGGTTGTCGTTGAGCAGCTTGAAGTGGTCGATGTCGAGCAGGACGACCGAGAGCCGGCCGTCGGTACGTGCCGCGCGGTTGAGCTCGCGATCCAGCGAGCGGTCGAATGCCCGGCGGTTCGCAAGCTCGGTGAGCCCGTCGGTCACCGCCATCTGCTGCACCCGAGCGAGCAGGTTCGCGTTGCGGATCGCGAGCGCGGCGTGACCCGCGTACCGCTCGGTCGTTGCGATGATGCGCCGCTCGATCCGCGCGCCCGACCGGTCGCCGGTCTCCGCGACGAGTACGGCGACCACCCCGTCGGCGACCAGCGGAACGATCGCGAGGTTCCGCGCGTCCGGCATCACTGCCGCGAGCCAGGGGTCAACGGTCTCGTCGACGTTCGAGACGAGCATCGTCTGCCGGCGGTCGTTCACCAGGCGCAGGACCGAGTTGTCACCGAGGCTGAAGTCCGCGACGACCGCGTCGACCAGGCCGTGCGCGGTCAGCATCCGCGGGCCGTGATCGGTGACCTCGAACAACGCCATCCGGCGGAACCCGAAGGTGTCGGCGAGGGCATCGATCAGCACGTCGCCGATGGACAAGGGGTCGTTCGCCTCTTCGAGGTCGCGACCCATCTGGGCCAGCTGCTCGAGCTCGAAGCGACGGCGGCGCAGCTCGCGTTCGTTGACTGCGGCCAGCGTCGCGGTCGTCAACGTCAGCGTCCACAGGGCGAAGATGAAGGCCACCATGCGGTACCACGCGGCGTTCGTCGCCGCCGTGTTGCCGATGCTCGCGAGAATGCCGTCCTTCTGGGCATAGAAGACCGACAGCAGCATCAGCGACTGCCAAAGCGCGACCTTCAGGCCGGTGCGGTACGACGCGAGGAGGGTGACGGCAGCGAGGTAGACGAGCACCAGATAGCGCACCGGGCCGTCGGTCCCACCGGTGAAGTAGGTCGCCGAGGCCAGGTAGATGCCGTCGATGATGAGCAGCACTCCGAACAGCCACAGGCCCGGGCTGTCGAGCAGCCGCCACAGGCCCTCGATCAGCCAGGAAAGCAGGAGATAGCCGAGTGCGACGCTCGCAATGAACATGAAGGACCGCTGGAGCGGCTGCGGGATGAGCGCGGCATCCAGCACGGTCATCGCCGCGAGGACGGCGCGCAGCACGCGCAGGTAGAGCAGACGCTCCCGGAGCGGCACGAGGTCGCTGGAGCGCTGCGCGGCGGCCATCATGGCCGGTCCCTTCGGCTCGGCGGTGGTTGGAACTCCACCGTGTCATCGGCAGCAACCGACGCCAGGGCAAGTTTTGGATCCCGGCGGTCGATCCGGTTCTGGACCACCAGGAAGACCAGGACGACCGCGATGAGCAGGAGCGGGAAACCGGTGCCCCCGCCGGCGGAGCTGATCGAGCGGAGGGCGCCGTGGACCGCGCCGACGATGTCATCGGTGATCCGGTTCGGGTGGACCAAGGGGTGGACGAACGGGACCGAGGTCACGTCCTTGCGCAGCTTCTGCAGCTGCTTGCGCACGACCCCAGGGAGCTTGGTCAGCGGGTTGCCACCGCCGGGGGTCTTGGTGCCCGTCGGGTGATGGCCGTTGTTCTGGTTGCCGCCCGGTGTGCCACCCGGACCGTGCGGCGGAACGCCGGCCCAGAACCAGTTCGCCGTTCCCGGTGCGCTCTGGACGTGTTCGGCGCCAACCTGGACGACGGACAGCGTGTAGTCACCCGGTGCGAGGTGGGTCATGTCGTACGTCGGATGCGCACCGCAGCCGCGCTGTGCCGAGACCACGCGGCCGTCGTGCAGCAAGGTGCAGAGGAACGAGTCGCTCGGGTTGCCGGCGACGCTCCAGACTGCGGTGACGCTCTCCCCGCTCGGAGCGCTTACCCGTGGCGCGCTCGGGACCAGCGCGTAGGACGACCAGGCCGGGAAGCTGACGTTCTGAGCCGCGTCGACCGCGACGACCTCGAGGGTGAACAGCCCGTCCGACATCCCGGTGAGGCTGTACGTCGTCGGGTTCGGGCAGACCGCCTCGGGCGAGACGACCGTGCCGTGGTCGCCGCCCTCACGCAAGGTGCACATGAACGTGACGCCGGACGGGCCGGAGACCGACCACACCGGGTGCCGGCTCAGCCCGGCGCCGCTCGACGGGTGCAGCAGGAAGACGGTCGGCCCGGCCGGCGCGGTGCTGTCAAGGGTGTACGTCGGTGACACCGCACTCGCCGAGTTTCCCGCCTCGTCGGTCAACGTGACGGTCAGGACATAGGGACCGTCACCGCCGTCCAGCAGGGTCGAGAAGTGATGCCCGCAGTCCGTCGTCGTGCTCGACCACAGCCGTGGTCCGGTCACGGTGCAGGTCGCGGTGTCGAGGTTGGTCGCGAGGTCGTTGAAGCCGAACTGCCAGGTCCACAACGGCGTCTTGCTGCTCGACCGGGTCGCGCTCGCCAGCCCCACCATCGGCGGCTCGGGAGGCGTCGTGTCGAGGACGTACGTCGCGGTGCCCGCCTGGCTCGTGTTGCCGGCCTCGTCCGTAGCGGTGACCGACAACGTGTAGGTGCCGTCTCGACCAGTGCCCGACAGGTCGACCGCAGTCGTCGCGCCACAGGCGATGGCCGACTGCGGCACGGTCGTCGCGCCGGTCATCGAACAGCTCAGCTTCACGCCCGGCTCGGTGTCCGTGACGAGGAACTGCGGAGTTACGACGTTTCCTGGTGACGAGGTGGGTGTCGCGAGGAGAACGACGGGAACCGGCGGCGGGGTGGTGTCCAGGATGTAGGTGGCTGTGCCTGCGGCGACGCTGGTGTTGCCGGCCACATCTGTTGCAGTCACGGACAGGATGTAGGTGCCGTCTCGACCGCTGCCCGACAGGTTGACGGTAGTCGTAGCACCGCAGCTGATCGCCGAGCTCGGAACCGTGGTCGCGCCGGTCACGCTGCACGTGAAGCTCACCCCGGACTCGCTGTCCGACACCGAGAACTGCGGCGACGTGACATTTCCGGGTGAGGATGCGGGGTTCGACAGCGTTACGGTGGGGGCCGGCGGCGGCGTCGTGTCCAGCGTGTAGGTCGCGGTGCCGGCCTGGCTGACGTTCCCGGCCGCGTCGGTCGCGGTCACGGACAAGGTGTAGACACCATCGCGACCCGGTCCACTGAGGACCACCGTCGTCGTGGCTCCACAGGTGATCGCCGCGTTCGGCACCGACGTCGGTCCGGTCACCGAGCACGAGTAGCTGTCGCCTGACTCGCTGTCGGTAACGCTGAACTGCGGCGACGTGTCGTTGCCGGGTGACGATGCCGGAACCGTCAGGGTCACCGTCGGTGCCGGCGGCGGCGTCGTGTCGCGAACCCAGGTCACGGTGGTGGAGGTCGCGTTGCCCGCCGGGTCGGTGGCCGTGACCACCAGCGTGTAGGTG